>JAIRSN010000181.1 GCA_031255425.1 Dysgonamonadaceae bacterium | reverse complement strand
CCGGCTTGCTTGTATTTCTAAATTTTTTCATGTAAGTTTGTTTCTCAAAAAATAACAAGATACTCATACTAATTATGTTAACAAAGGATGACTTAAAGTTATTGTCTACTAAAGGCATTTCGGTCCGGAAGATAAATGAGCAGTTGAATTTTTTCAAAAAAGGGTTTCCGTTCCTGAACGTCGTGGCTTCTGCTTCTAATAAAAGGGGGATAAAAGAGATTTCCGAAGGGGATAAAAAAATCTACCTGACCATCTGGAATGCGTACCTGGAACAGGACCGGGAGATTGTGAAATTTGTCCCGGCGTCCGGCGCGGCGAGCCGGATGTTTAAAGACCTGTTTGAATTTCTGGCGGCGGGTGAGCCGATTCCGAAAACGCCTTTTGAACAGGTGTTTTTTGCGAAAATCCACACTTTTGCTTTTTATCAATCGCTGAACGAGTGTTGCGTCCGGAACGAAAACAAAACCGTCGACCAACTGCTGGAGGAAGAAAACTATAGGCTCGTCGTCGAAAACCTGTTGTTCGACAAGGGACTGAACTATGGTCAGTTGCCCAAAGGCTTGATTCTGTTTCACGCTTACCCGGAAGGTGCGCGGACGGCGATGGAGGAACACTTGGTGGAAGGTGCGCGCTATGCCCGCAACGGTGCCCAACGAGTGAATATTCATTTCACGGTCTCTCCCGAACACAAAGCGCTGTTTGAAGCGTTGATTCGTGAAAAAACACCCCAATATGCGCAGGTGTATGACGCGGATTTCCGGATCGAAGTGAGCGAACAAAAATCTTCGACCGAAACGCCGGCGGTGGATTTGGAAAATGAACCTTTCCGCGAAGACAGCCGCCTGTTGTTCCGTCCGGGAGGCCACGGCGCCCTGATTGAAAACCTGAACGATATAACGGGCGACATCGTTTTTATCAAAAATATCGACAATGTCGTTCCGGATACATTCAAATCCGTCACGGTTCAACAGAAGCAACTGTTGGCCGGCATTTTGGTCAATTATCAGCAAAAAATATTCAGCTACCTGCAACAAATCGACTCCGGCAAATACACGCACAACCAACTGTTGGAAATGCTTTATTTCCTCCAAAAAGAATTGTGCATCAAAAATCCCGAAACGAAAATGCTGGAAGATGCCGAGTTGGTCTTATATATCAAGTCCAAGTTGAATCGCCCCTTGCGCGTTTGCGGAATGGTTCGGAACACCGGAGAACCCGGCGGAGGCCCGTTTTTCGCCGAAAATCCCGACGGAACAATCTCCTTGCAGATTCTGGAACGCTCGCAAATCGATCTGAAAGATGTGAAAAAGAAAGCCCTGCTCGATGCCAGCACGCATTTCAACCCGGTGGATTTGGTTTGCGCACTGAAAAACTACCAAGGGGAAAAATTCAACCTGACGCGCTATGTCGACAAAAGAACGGGTTTTATTTCCCTGAAATCAAAGAACGGCAAAGAGTTGAAAGCAATGGAATTACCCGGCTTGTGGAACGGTGCCATGTCCGACTGGAACACAATCTTCGTGGAAGTCCCGATCGAAACATTCAACCCCGTAAAAACGGTGAACGACCTGCTGCGACCGGAACATCAAAACGGATAAGCGCATTTGGAAATCCTGTCTTTTTCCCGTATTTTTGCGTCTTCGTACCCCTAATCTTTCAAAGATGAAATCGTATATCGTGAAATTTGCAAAAACATTCCTGCCTTTACTTTTCGGATTATTCATATTCTGGCTGATCTTCCGCAAACTGGATTTCCGGGAAGTGATGGCGATCCTCCGGCAGGATGTGGATTTTCGGATCATTGCACTTTCGCTTCCTTTCGGCTTGGTTGCCAACATCATCCGCGCCATCCGCTGGGATTTGCTTATCCGCCCGCTGGGGTATACGCCCCGGAAAGCAAACCTGATATACACCGTCCTGGGAAATTACGGCGTCAACCTGGTATTCCCGCGCCTCGGGGAAGTCTGGCGTTGCACGATGCTGAACCGCTACGAAAAAATTCCTTTTACCAAACTTTTCGGCACCCTGATTACCGACCGGCTGTCGGATACGTTGATGGTCGGGCTGATTGTCATCGCCGCTTTTATCATGAATGTTCCCTATTTCGAATCGTTCTTCGTGCAGCACCCCGAATCGCTGAACGTTCTCAACAGCGTCGTCTTTTCCTTCTGGACCTACCTGATCATCGTTGCGGCAGGCGTGGGGATCTGGACGTTTTTTGTGGCATGCCGGCACTTTCCGTTGGTCAAAAGAGTGAAAAAGATGCTCTCCAGCGTATGGGAAGGCATCCGCAGCATTGTCAGCATGAAGGAAAAAGGACTGTTTTTGCTGTACACGCTGCTGATCTGGACGGGATACTATTTGTATTTCTACATCTGCTTCTACGCCTTCAGTTTCACGAAAGACCTGGGGTGGAACTGCGGACTGATTGCGTTCGGAATGAGCAGCCTCGCCGTTGCCGTTCCCGTTCAAGGGAGCATCGGTCCCTGGCACGCAATGGTAATCGCCATCCTGATGGGTTTCGGACTGACGCTGGACAATGCCGGCGCATTTGCTTTTTGCGTCCACACCATTCAGCAGTTGGTCTTTACCGCCGCTTTCGGACTGTTCGGCATCCTGGCGTTGCCGGTTATCAACAGGGATAAAAAGAAACAAAAATAAAATCGCATAAAATATTTATCAATAAAAAAATAATAACATGGTAAACCCTATTTTAAATCTTAAACCTTCCAATGTTTGGAAACATTTTTATGAGTTAACGCAAATCCCGCGTCCTTCCGGTCATGGCGAAAGAGTAGCCGCCTTTATTGAAGACTTCGGAAAAAAGCTGGGATTGGAAACCCTTCGCGACGAAACCGGCAACGTGTGTATCCGCAAACCGGCTACGCCCGGCTACGAAAACCGGCAGACGGTTATCCTGCAATCCCACGTGGATATGGTGCCGCAAGCCAATTCGGATATTCCCTTTGATTTCACCAAAGACCCCATTCAGGCCTATGTCGACGGTGAATGGGTCAAAGCGAAAGGCACCACGCTGGGCGCCGACAACGGAATCGGCGTAGCGGCTACAATGGCGATTCTCGAAGCCACCGACTTAGAACACGGCCCGCTGGAAGGCTTGTTTACTGCCGACGAAGAAACCGGGATGTACGGCGCATTGGCGATCCGGCCGGGATTTATCAAAGGCAAAATCATGTTGAACCTGGATTCGGAATTGGACGGCGAATTATACATCGGTTGTGCCGGTGGCGCCGATGTGACCGCCCGCTTCCAGTACGAAGACGAGAAATGGATTCCCAGGGAAGACATCGCGCTCAAAGTTTCGTTGACCGGACTCAAAGGCGGACACAGCGGCGTGGACATCCATTTGGGACGTGCAAACGCAAACAAGCTGATGTTCCGTTTCCTGAAAGACGCCCTGTCGGCCTACGACATTTCCCTTTCTTCCATTTCCGGCGGATCGTTGCGGAACGCCATTCCCCGTGAGGCATTTGCCGTTATCATTGTCGACGGCAAGGAGCAATACAAACGGATACAGGAAATGGTTGCGGCTTACGAAGAGTTGTTCGGAAAAGAATTTGAGGGCGTCGAAGACAAAATCGAATTGAAAGCCGAACGCATCGACATCACCCCGGAAATCAAACGCATCCCGAAAGCGATCCAAACGCGGTTGACACATGCCATTGCCGGTTGCCCGAACAATGTGATCAATCATTTTGCGAAAATTCCGGACACCGTCGAAACCTCTATCAACATGGCGATTGTGCAGTCGAGCGAGGGGATGTGCGAAATCAAATTTCTGGCTCGCAGTTCTTCCGAGAGCAAGAAAAAAGCCATTTGCAGCAGCATCGAAAGCATTTTTTCTTTGGCAAAAGCCGACTGCGTGGAAACGAGCAACGGTTATCCGGGCTGGGATCCGAATCCCAAGTCGGCGATCTTGTCCGTTATGGAAAAAGTTTTCGAAAAACAACGCGGCAACAAACCCAACGTAGAAGTGATGCACGCCGGTCTGGAATGTGGAATCATCCTCTCCAACGTGCCGGGATTGGATACGGTGTCTTTCGGGCCTACGATTAAATTTCCCCATTCGCCGGACGAAAAAGTAGAAATTGCGAGCGTCCAAAAATTCTGGGAATACCTGACAGCCATATTAAAACAGGCGCCTGAAATCAAGAATTAAGAACTTAAATGAAATAAAAATGAAAAATTTTGTTTTAGCAATCGTATTATTGACGGTTCTGGCTTCGTGCGACAAATACACGAACGTCACGGAAACAATAGAACCTCTTTCCTTTACAAGAAAGATCACGGTGTACAGAGAAGACTGGAGAAAGAGTCAGAAGGATGAAAACAATCCGGGCGATTACCACTTTTATCAGGTTCAGGAACCGAAATTAACGGACTACATCTTCGACAGAGGGGTGATGCAAGCCTTTTTGTTGTACAATGCCGACAACAGGGACACGATGTCGCCGCTTCCTTACAGCGACTTTGTGATCAATGGGAACCAATATATCGGGGAGGAACATTTCACGGTGGAATTTCAGCCGGGCTGGGTCACTTTTGTTATGAAATCGGACTTCAATGCCGGCCTGCCGTATTATGATTCCTACGAGTTTATCGTCCGGTTTTTGTGGTGATCTTGTGAAATAAGATACTACCCGGCGGCTTTATGAATACGGGGATTTCCAATAGTTTAGGTGGATAACGGTTCCCGCTTTCATAAAGCCGCCGGTGTTGTAACTGCACTATTTTTATATTTTGACGTAAAACAACTGTTATTATCGCCTTTTTTCTCTGAAAGACGATGCCTTCATAACCGCAAAACGGATTAAAATTGATTTTTGTTACCTTTGCAACGGAATATAAAAACAAATATCAGATAACGGAACATCCCCATGATATATAAAATACAGCCACCTCCCCATCTCAGCGCTTCAATCCGGCTCCCGGCTTCCAAAAGCATCAGCAACCGGGTTTTGATCCTGAATGCTTTATGCAAAAATCCGTATCCGGTCGAAAACCTTTCGGACAGCGATGACACGAATGTCCTTCTCAAGGCATTGCAGTCGCCCGGACGGGACTTGGACGTTGGAGCCGCGGGAACTTCCATGCGCTTTTTGACGGCCTATCTCTCGCAACAGTCCGGCGTCCGTACAATTACCGGTACGGAACGAATGAAGAATCGCCCGATACGGGTCTTAGTGAACGCTTTGCGCGAATTGGGCGCGGAAATAAGCTACTTGGAAAAAGAAGATTTTCCCCCTTTACTTATTCACGGAAAAACGTTGCCCGGCGGTTCCGTTTCCATGAGCGGAGAGGTCAGTTCCCAGTACATTTCCGCCCTGATGATGATTGCGCCTGCGCTGAAAGAAGGCCTGACGTTGCATCTGGAAGGTCCTGTCGTTTCCAAACCCTACATTCAAATGACAATCCGCTTGATGGAAGCATTTGGTATTCAAACGACCTGGAGGGGACAAACCATACAAATTCGGCCGCAAGCCTGCGTTGCAACCCCGTTCGCGGTCGAAAGCGATTGGTCGGCAGCATCTTATTGGTACGAGATAATGGCGTTGGCCGGAAGAAACGCATCCGTCAATCTGTCCGGACTGGAAGAAAACAGTGTGCAAGGCGACGCCCGCGGACAACACCTGTTTGCCGCGTTGGGACTCCAAACGCGCTTTACGGAAAAAGGCGCGGAGATAAGCCGCTTGGCAATGGCGGATTCCGCTCTTTCTGCCTTCAGGCCCTGTGATTTCTCGGACGAACCGGATCTGGCTCAGACGTTTGTCGTGACCTGTTGCCTGTTGAATATCCCGTTCCGTTTTTCCGGATTACAGAGTTTGCGGATAAAGGAAACCGACCGGATTTCCGCCCTGCAAACGGAAATGAAAAAACTCGGATACCCCCTGAAAACAGACGCCGGCAGCATGGAATGGAACGGGGAAAGATGCCGGCCGGAAGAAAATCCGGTCATCT
>JAIRSN010000079.1 GCA_031255425.1 Dysgonamonadaceae bacterium | reverse complement strand
CGGATACAACAAGGTGATACGCATCAAACTGGAAGCGGATTATTTGCGGGACCTGACCATGCAAAAGGCGAAATCGCGCTACGGCGATCCGGTTCCGGAGGAAGTCATGGAACGGCTGGCGTTCGAGTTGGATGTGATGAAAACAATGGGTTTCCCTGGCTACTTCCTGATTGTTCAGGATTTTATACAGGCTGCCCGCGCGATGGGCGTAGCCGTGGGGCCGGGACGCGGTTCGGCGGCGGGTTCGGCGGTGGCGTTCTGCCTGGGCATCACCGACATCGATCCGCTGAAATACGACCTGCTGTTCGAACGGTTTTTGAATCCCGACCGCATCTCGATGCCCGATATTGACATTGATTTCGACGACGACGGACGCGCCGACGTGTTGCGTTGGGTCACCGAGAAATACGGAAAGGAGAAAATCGCCCACATCGTGACCTACGGCACTATGGCGGCGAAGTCGTCGATCAAAGACGTCGGCAGGGTGCAGGGATTACCCCTCGCCGAAACAGACCGGCTGACCAAACTGATTCCCGACCGCATCATCGACAAGGCGACCGGCGAACCGCTCAAAATCAGCCTCAAAAACTGCATCGAGCATGTAAAAGAATTGTCCGAAGCGCGTTATTCCGAAGACAAAAACCTTTCGGATACCATGAAATACGCGGAAATGCTGGAAGGAACCGTTCGCCAGACCGGGGTGCATGCCTGCGGCGTTATCATCGGCGCGGACGACCTGACCAATTACGTCCCGCTTGCAACAGCTAAGGAAAAGGGGACAGACGAAGATGTCCGGGTCACCCAGTACGAGGGTTCCGCGATCGAATCGGTCGGGCTGATTAAAATGGATTTTCTGGGATTAAAGACGCTTTCCATTATAAAAGAAGCCATTGCCAATATCAAAAAATCCGCCGGCGTCGAGATTGACATTGACCGCATCCCGATTGACGACGAAAAAACATACGAGCTGTACAGCAAGGGGCAGACTGTCGGAACCTTCCAGTTTGAGTCGGCGGGAATGCAGAAATACCTGAAGGAACTGCAACCCACCAAGTTCGAAGACCTGATCGCCATGAATGCGCTCTACCGGCCGGGTCCGATGGCTTACATCCCCGATTTTATTGAGCGGAAACACGGCAGGAATCCCATCACCTACGATTTTCCGGAGATGGAATCCCGCCTGAAAGAGACCTACGGCATCACCGTTTACCAGGAACAGGTCATGCTTCTGAGCCGCGACTTGGCGGGATTCACCCGCGGACAGTCCGACGAATTGCGGAAGGCGATGGGGAAAAAACTCATGGACAAAATGGAGGCTTTGCACGACAAATTCGTCGACGGAGCCACGCAAAAGGGCTTCGGTCCTGCCGACAAGCTGGAGAAAATCTGGAGCGACTGGGCGGAATTTGCCAAATATGCATTCAACAAGTCGCATGCCACCTGCTATTCGTGGGTCTCCTATCAAACGGCCTACCTCAAAGCGCATTACCCCGCCGAGTTCTTGGCTGCCAACTTAACCCGCAACCGCGACGACATCGGGGAAATCACGAAGTTTATGGACGAATGTCGCGCAATGGGCATCAAGGTCTTGGGACCCGACGTCAACGAGTCCGAGTTGAATTTCACGGTAAATAAAAAGGGATACATCCGCTTCGGGCTGGGCGGCATCAAAGGCGTCGGGCGCGGAACCGTCGAAGCCATCGTCGGCGAACGCGAAAAGAACGGTCCCTTCACCAGCATCTGCGACTTTGTAGAGCGGGTCAACCTGACTGCCTGCAACAAGCGGAACCTCGAAGCCCTGAGCCTCTCCGGTGCCTTCGACAACTTTCAGGAGTTGAGCCGGGAGCAGTTTTTCGCCGAAAGCGCCAAGGGCGAGGTCTTTATCGAAACGCTTATTCGCTACGGCAACAAATACCAGTTGGACAAATCGTCCTCGATGAACTCGCTCTTCGGAGACCTCAACTCGGTGGAAATTGTCAAGCCCGCCGCCCCGAAAACCGAGCCCTGGAGCAACATCGAACGCCTGAACAAGGAAAAGGACCTGGTCGGCATCTACCTCTCCTCCCACCCCCTGGACGAGCATTACATCGTCCTGAACTATATCTGCACCTTGGGAATGCGGGATTTTGAGGCGGCGAAAGCCACGCGCCAGAACCAGGAATTGATCATCGGCGGCATCGTAAGCGCTTACAGGGAAGGCTTATCCAGGACGGGCAATCCCTACGGCATCCTGAAAATGGAAGACTTTTCCGGCAACGGGGAAATCGCCCTGTTCGGGAAAGACCTGATCGAGTACGGCAAATACGGCAGGCCGAACATCTACCTGCTGATCCGGGGGATGTTTGCGCCCCACCCGCACAATCCGTCGAACGTGAGTTTCAAGATCTCGTCGATCCAGCCCTTGAGCGAAGTGAAGGACAAGATCCTGAAAAAGCTGACGATCACGCTCCCCCTCTACCGGATCGACGAACAGTTGATCACCGACCTGTCGTCGTTGCTGGACAATCGTCCGGGAAACAGCAGCTTGCATTTTCAACTCGAGGACGCCGAACGGAAGCTGTCCGTATCGCTGGTGGCGGAAAACCGGAAGTACCTTATCGATAAAAGCATCGTACAATACTTGGAAAACAACGAAATATCATTCAAAATAAATTAATACAAATTTCTTAATACATTAATTATGGTCATACAAATAACAAATGCTAATTTTAGCGAAATGATGAGCGACGAGAAACTGTTTATGGTCGATTTTGGGGCGGAATGGTGTGGTCCGTGTAAAAAGGTTGAGCCTGTTATAGCCGAATTGGCTGCGCTTTACGAGGGCAAGATCAATGTCGGCAAGGTCGACGTCGACGAAAACGAGGACTTGGCATCCGAGTACGGTATCCGCAGTATTCCTACGATCCTTTTCTTCAAAAAGGGGGAACAGGTCGGCAAATTTATCGGCGCTGTCTCCCGCGCTGAGATCGAAAACAAAATCACCGAATGTATGTGATATGGCCGGCAATGCTTGCTTTCATTCTTTCAGGCGGCGCCTTCGGCCCGCCTGATTTTTCTTTTTGCCTTGATGCAAAAAGAAACAAAAAAATCAAGGCTTGGCTTCTTGGCGGAAACAACCGCTCGATGCCTGGGCCGGGGGGCGGAGGTGGAGTCCAAAGGGCTATTATATACAGCTTCTTCGGATGTGTGTTATACCTTGATTATTATAGTATACCTTCGGAATCGCACGCCGCGCAACCCGCAGGGTTGAATATGGTGCCTGTTGCACAACTCAGCACGCCCACGGACAAATTTGTATATTCGGTTAAAAATGAGTAACTTTACCGTATAAAATTCACTCATATGCAAGGCTCAAAATCATATCAGGAAAAGTTGTTTGTAAGTGTTCGGTTATCGGAACGCGTACCGCAGAATAATTTTTACAGGCGCGTAAAAGAGACGCTCAATTTATCGTATCTGCGCAAGATGACTGCGAAGTATTACGGTACGGAAGGACAGAAAAGCATAGATACGGAGGTGTTTTTTCAAACTGATGCTAATCGGTTATATAGAAAATATCAATTCCGACAGGAAAATAATCGAAACAGCTCAAATGCGACCGGATATGCTTTATTTTCCGGGGTATGACATAGACGAGCCGTTGCCCCGGCACAGTACGTTAAGCCGTACGCGTAAACTGTTTGGGAAATCTGTATTCCTGGAATTTTTCCGTC
>JAIRSN010000209.1 GCA_031255425.1 Dysgonamonadaceae bacterium | reverse complement strand
GCTTTACTGAAATCTCTGTTGCGATATACAAACAGGCGTTGCATATTGTAGTTCCATCCGAACCCGACGACCAATGATACGATGATTTTAGCGACGATAAATACGTCGTCGAACAGGTGCCCGAGAAAAGTGGTCAGCCATGTAATGCTTCTCAGCAACTCCGTTACCAGATAAGTGCCGGATGTATTCAGGAAAATACTGCCTATCCACACCAGAATATACTTGATGGCGACGTATCTTTTTTTGACGGTTAAGGCTTTGAATGTCCACCGGTAATTGACGATGCAGTTGATGATTCCTCCGCAGACCGAGCCGATAAAGGTGGCATAGACATAATAGATGCCGAAAAACTTGGCCAGTACGATGGTAATGAAAAAATCGGTGAGGCTTGCCAACTGGGAAGATAACTGCGCCCGCAAAAACATGAAGATGCCTCCTTTGCCGGAGATGTTTTTAACACTTCTTCTTATCCAATCGCCCATTGTATTCCTGCTAAAATCAACAAACTATATATTCCGGCTACAATGTCGTCCATCATAATGCCCCAGCCGCCTTTAATCTTTTCCATTTTCCGGATTCCGAAAGGCTTGAAAATATCAAACAGGCGAAACAGGACAAAAGCGCAGATCATATAATAAATGTTTCCGTCCTTCACGGCTAAAAGCGGTATCCAGACGCCTACCATTTCATCTATCGTCACTCGCGAAGGGTCTTCGTCGTTCCAAACCGCTGCCATAACGCCCGACGACCAGACGCCCAAGCCGGTAAAGACAACGATCAGGACGGCGGTTACCGACGCCAATGCGCAGGAAGAAAGGGGGGTAACAGAAAGTATCCACCAGAGAAAGGCGGCTAAAGCGGCGCCGGCCGTTCCGGGCGCTTTCGGAAAATACCCGGAGCCAAATCCGGTGGCGATCGTCTTATGAAAAAAAATCCCTCTATTCATGATTGCTTTTTTTTAGGTGTGCAAAATTACATGAAAATAGCAGCAATTCCAAGCATGGAAAATAAAAACGGAGCTACTTCCTGCATCAAAAGCCCTTTGGCATTGCCTTAATCCATTTCAGGAGCATCTTCAAACTGGCGTTCGATGCCCGGAGGATATTGCTTTCCCGGTTTTGGGAGAAATGAAATTCCCGCGCCTCAACGGTTTCCTTACAGGCTACCGCAATCCAAACCGTTCCGACCGGCTTTTCGGGTGTGCCGCCGTCCGGACCCGCTATCCCCGAAATAGCGATGGCATAATCGGTCTGAAAAATGCGCCGGACGTTCAGCGCCATCTGTTCGACGACCGTCCGGCTTACCGCGCCGTGCCGGTCGATGTCGTCGGCGTTCACGCTCAAGATATTGATTTTGGCTTCATTGGAATAAGAAACTATCCCGCCCTTGAAGTAGGCGGAACATCCCGGAATGGCGGTAAACAGCGAAGCCAGTTTCCCGCCCGTGCAACTTTCGGCGGTGCTTAGCGTCCATTTGTTTTCCTTCAATAATTTGTCGAGGATGATTTCGGTGACGATCATTTATTTCTTCTTTTCGGTTCGGCTTTCTTCGCTTTCAGTCCTTTGTACATAAACCACCCTCCGGCAATGATAAACGGAATGCTCAACAACTGTCCCATATCCAACAACATTCCTTCTTCAAACGTTTCCTGAACATTCTTGAAAAATTCGACAAAGAACCGCGAAAGGAAAATGCCGATTAAGAACACGCCGAAGATAAGTCCTTCGTATTTGTAATCGTTTCGTTTCCAATACATCCAAAGGCAGATGCAGGAAGTAAGCAGGTAGAAAAAGGCTTCGTAAAGCTGGGTCGGATGCGAAGGCGGCGAAAACACCGGAGTGGCGCCGAGGCGTACGTATGGAAGATTGTCGATAAAGCGGAACGCCCACGGCAGATCGGTCGGAAGGCCGTAAACTTCGTGGTTCATCAGGTTGCCCAGACGGATCATCGCGGCGACAAATCCCACCGGAAGCACCAGCCGGTCGAAGGTCCAGAGCATACTCTTGTGAGTCACCTTCCGCGAATAGATCCAAATCGCGATGATGATGCCTATCGTGCCGCCGTGACTGGCCAAACCGCCTTCCCAGACTTTAATAATCTCCACCGGATGCGACAGATAATAGCCGGGAGCGTAAAAGAGGCAATGTCCCAGCCGTGCGCCGATGGTCGCCGAAATAATGACATAGAAAAAAAGTTTATCAAACCACTCTTCGTTCAACTTCTCCGCTCTCCATACTTTCCGGATCAACCACGATCCGAGCAAAAAGCCGCCGGCGAAAGCAATACCGTACCAACGCACATCCCTTCCGATAAAAGGAACTGTAAATGCAACCGGATCGGCTGTCCACGTAATAAAAGATAACATATTCTGATAGATTATTTGAAACGTATTTTTTACATTCGGTGCAAAATAAACCATTTTTTTTTAATTTACATACAGAATGAGGGAATTATTTTATGCGATTGCGGCCGTAAAATAGAACACAGATTACCCCGGTAATTGCAGAAAAAAAATAAAGCGCCCCATCTCCGGGCGCTTTCGCTTTGTTTCATCAAGGTTTCAGGTATTCCTGCGAACAGGCTTATTTTGCCGTTTCACTGCAAACCGACAGCGACTACTTCTACCTTCAAATTCTTCCGGAGCGTCACCGCCGACGGATATAAATAGTGGGCTGAAGTAATGTCTACCGGATAGGAGGTGTAACTGTATGCGTTGGTGTACATATAATACGATACTTGAACGGGCAACAGCAGAAGCTCCAGGTCTTGCGGCTCCCGGTTCTCTCT
>JAIRSN010000150.1 GCA_031255425.1 Dysgonamonadaceae bacterium | reverse complement strand
AGTCAACCTAAATCAGGAACAGACACGCCACCTAATGAGGTAATGAGGTAAGTTGTAATATTATATCTGCGTTGCTACTGAGGTTGTTTTGTTTATAAAATTAGGTAGAAATGAGGTTTGGGGGACTGCGTCCCTCCGCAGCCAAGCCGATATGTCGTGCCTCCCCAAAATATAAAAGCGGCTGAGCCGCCTAAGTAATAAAAAATTAATAAGAAAATAATAAGAAAAAGTCCTGAAATGTAATATCCCCCGATTTACATTTGCGCAAATAACAAATTAGAATAACTGTTTATGAAAACAAATCTTCACAAGAAAATTTCACTTATCGTTTCGATAATGATTTCAACCGTAGTTACGGCACCGGCGCTCGACGTGTACCTGGCGTCCGGAGGAAGTGACGACAACGACGGATTGACGGCAGAAACAGCCGTCGCCACTTTGCAGGCAGCGTATAACCTGATTTCCGCCGACAGTAATGCGGGACACGTTATCCATGTTTCGGGCATCATTAGCGTTCCGGGTGAAGTTTTGATCAACAGAAGCATCCATTTTACCCTCGAAGGAGATACGGAAATTCTTTCGGGTTTCGACGGCGGAAACGTTTCGCGAATTCTTCATTTTCAAAATGCTCCGGGCGAAACGATATTGAAAAACCTGACATTTTGCAACGGCTACACATCATCGGAAGGGGGCGCTATCCGTATTTCCAATTCCGGCAAATTTACGTTCCTGAATTGTATTATCCGAAACAACCGGGCAACTAAACAAGGCGGCGGAATTGCTGTCTACAGTTCTACGGTTTCCGCCCCGGCAGTTACGATTTTGAACTCATTGATTGCCTTCAACGAATCGACCGGCAGCCAGGGTGGAGGCATTTTCTCGGATGATAACGGCGCCGGCAAGAAAATCATATTATCGATCATCAATTCAACATTTTATCGAAATACATCCAAATCCTACGGAGGTGCAATGTTTGTTTCGGGATCGCAGCCCGAAAGTTCATTTACTGTTATCAATTCAACTGTCATCGAAAACACAGCGGGCGATAACGGCGGTTTTGGACCGGGGTTCAACTTCCGCGAAGCCTCCAATAGTTCAAAATACATTTACAACTGTATTTTTGAAGATAATCAGGCGCGAAACGGCGCGTATGGTGATTTAGCCTGCAATACTTCTTACGACGACAGCCATTTTACGATCCGGAATTCATATATCGGCCTGTTCGTTGGCGGAACTTACACCGATAAGGCAAATTACAACAATACAATCCGTTACTCGGGAAGCAAAGCGGCAGGACTGGCTACACCAAGTGCCGGTTATATCGCTTCTCAAAATAGCGTTCCATTGGATTTCGATTCCAGCGGATTGAAAAAAGGGGACGCACAATACTTGCAAAACCTCGGCATCAATACCGACCAATTGGGCAATGTACGCGAGTTTAAAGACGGAAAATGTGCTGCAGGAGCGGTGGAAATTCCGGCGGGATTAGTCATTGAGAATCCGGATCCGCACGATTATCAGCATTTTATTATTTACGGGCAAAGTCTTTCTGTTGGACAGGAGTCCTTTTATCCGGTTTCGACCGGAAACGTACCGGGTAATTATATGATCGGCAAACAAATGTGGATCAATTACGGAAATACCGGCCTGAATGAACTGAACCCTTTGGTCGCCTCCCGTCAGATTTCTTACCCGCTCACCTGTGAAAATCCGCTGATTGCAACGGTTAATCACTTGCGCTTACGCCAAAACCAGGATTCGCCCGAAACGGACAACCGTTTCATCGCTACTTCTTGCGGTACCGGTGCGCAACCCATTGCCAACCTTTCCAAAGGCAGTGAACGCCGCCTGTATGAAAACGATTTCCTCACAACCATAAAACAAGCGAAAAAGATTACAGCAAAAACGGGAAGTACAATCTCCTGCCCTGCAATCTACTGGATGCAAGGGGAAAATGATTACAATTCCACCAAACTGCCGAAAGATGAATACAAAGCCGCTTTAATTCAATTGAAAAACGATATGCAGGCCGATATTCAAGAACTATATAATCAAATGGAAAAACCGGTGTTTTTCACTTACCAGACCGGTGGCGGGTGGACAAACGGTAATCGCGAACTGCTCATCGGGATGGCTCAACTCGAAGCCTCCAATGAATATGACGACGTAATCTGTGTGGGACCGGTTTACCAGTTAAGTTACAGCAACAATCATTTATGTTCCAACGGGAGTCGCTGGTATGGAGAATACATGGCTAAAGCGTATTATAAAACCCGCATATTGGGCGAAACATTCAAGCCCTTACAGCCTGAAGCATTGTATCGCGATGCACAAGACCCGAAAAAAATCCGCATTGAATACCATGTCCCCCAACCCCCATTGGTTTTTGATACGCAGATTTTGGAAAAACAGACGAACTACGGATTTTCCATTTACCTGAACAATGCCAAACAAACCATTTCCGATGTTCAAATTGCAGGAAATGCAGTTGAACTTACTTGCACCAACGTTTTGAACGGAAATGTAGAGGTGCTTTACGGGGAAAAAAACACCATCAACGGAACCGGTAATTTACGCGACAGCGACGATTTTCAAGCATTCTTTAACTATGTGGATGGCGATGAGAAAGATCAAAACGGCAATTTTATCTATCCGCGCGTAGAGAAGGCAGGTGAACGGATTGAATCGCTTCGCCCGGTTACTCGCGAACCGATGGACGAAAACGGTAATATAATCTACAATCAGCCTTATCCGCTCTATAATTTCGGGCTGGCGTTCAATTATAAAATTCCTGCGGGCGTAGATCAGTTTGAAGTGCCGAATATGAATAATAAGCCAAGCGCAATTCATTCTATCCCGGACGAAAACGAACAAAAAATCCTCCGCACAGAATTGTATGATTTGTATGGGAAGCACATTCTATTTTCAAACAATCGTATCCAAATCAACGAATTAAATCTGCCGAAAGGCATTTATATTCTAAAAACGCAATTATATCAAGATTCTAAAACACAAAAAATAATCATTAAATAAAATTTATCATGAAACGTATGATACAAAAATTAACAGGCATCGCATTATTGCTTTCTATGGCAATATCTTCTTTGGCAACGGATGTTTATCTTTCTGCCGGAGGAAGTGACGGAAACGACGGATTGACGGCAGAAACAGCCGTCGCAACATTAGCAAAGGCATACAGCCTGATACCCGCCGCCAATACCGGAACCCCGGCGGACAATACGATCCACGTGGACGGGTTTATTGATATTTCTGCGGAAATTAATCCTGATGCGAATATTATAAATGTTGCATTGGGCGGAAGCAGAAAATTCTTCACTGTTGCCGGAGTCGACTCTGTTTCTTCCGGTTTTGACGGAAATGATGTGGCAGGGATGATTTCTTTACAGAGTAATCAGGGAAGTAATATTGCCTTTAAAGATTTGACCTTTAAAAAGGGGAAAGGGCAATACGCGGTTGCGAATATGATCAATTCAGGCGGAACTTTTTCGTTTGAAAGATGCCATTTCGCCTACAATAACGGCACAAACAATGCCGGCGTTATACATATTCATCTTATTCAAAGTGTTCTATTTGATGACTGCGAATTTTCCGATAACACAGCGGGAAACAGAAGCGTAATGGCTATTGTGCATGATAACACAAATGTAACCATTACGAATAGCCGTATTCACCACAACGCTTCGACATCCAATGCCGGCGGCGGTTTTATCTTTCAGGAAAAAGGGACACTAAAGATGGACAACTGCGAAGTTTACAACAACAGTGTAAGCCAGGGAAGCGGTGGCGTTTTAATATTGAACGAAAATGCAGGAGCTACCGTTAGAGCCACGGCTACCCTGAAGGACTGTCACTTTTATAATAATTCTGTAACAACAAATGGTTACAGTGGCGGCGCCATTTATCAAAGTGGAAAATCTATCTTGTCTATTCAATCAAGCATAATAGAAAACCATGATTTATCATCCATAAACAGTAATGGCGGCGCTTTGTATATTGCTAATTCAACCGGGACGACCATTGATAATTGTATCATCCGAAATAATAAAGCCAAATCCAATGGCGGTGCTGTTTATTACGCTGCCGGTGGGAACCTGGCTATAACTAATTCCGTGATCCAAAACAGTTCGGCAACAACTGGCGGCGCCATTTATCATAATGCAGGAAATTGGACGATAGCGAATACTGTTTTCAAAGACAATTCAGCGCAAAATAGTGGCGCAATTTATGAGAACAATGCAACTGAAACTGATTTGACGGTGGTAAATTCTACTTTTACCAATAATGCCACCAGTGGCAACAACACAGGAGCGGTATTGCATATAGCAAGTGAAGCAATTGGCTCTGAATTTAAATTAGTCAATGTAACAATGAAAGATAATACAGGAAGTGGCGTCGGAAATGCAGCTATCGCTTTATGGGGAAATACCACGATACCGGGAGAGGACGGAACGAGCGTGGGCGGTATTATGGCGGATATAAAAATCTATAACAGTATTTTTGAAAACAACTGTCAGGAAGAAGCTAATCACAGAGGCGATATAATGATTCGACAACCAACCTTGTATCCACTCGCCCCCGGTTCATTAGACATAAAAAATTCAATCATCAAACAGATGGTATTTGCCAATAACTCTACTGGTTTAGGCTCGTTTGCCACAATAGATGCTGCTTCCGCTATTGTTTCTGTTACAAATGGTAATTCAGGCGGTATATATGCACAAAACACAGGTAAGGTTTCAGGCTTGGACGCATCATACGATAATGATGTAAAAGGGTATCGTTTAACGTCTGCGACTCCAGACGATACGCATTACGCAACGAATCTCGGCGACGCCTCCTTGCTCCTCGCAGAAAAATTACAATCCGACCAAACCGGCGTCCCCCGCAAGAACATCGCCCGGGGCGTAGTAGATGCAGGCGCCGTAGAATACGCCCTGTCCGGCTATGTGATTGCCGATAAGGAAGGAACAAGCACGGAATATAAAGCCGGCAGTTACGGCGATCTGGTTTTCGGCGACGGCGACGAATTTACCGTAGCGGACGGCGACGAAAACATTTACTACGGCGTGAAATTCAAAAAGACCGTCGAATCCGGCAAATGGTACGCGATGGGATTCCCCTTTGACGTGGTTGGGTTTTATTGCGAAGATTTCGAATACGGCAAGCCTGCCGATGACGGCGAAGGTCCCGTATTAGTTATTTATAACGGAGATGCCGGCAATCCGGGCACCGGCGACTTCTTTGTCAAAACATTCGAGAACGCCGGTGATGATTACTCGTTTGCGTTTTACAACGGAACAGGATTGGAAGCAGGCAAAGGGTATATCATTCAATTTCCTTCGGCTTTTGAGGGCAGGGAAATCACCTTTGTCTCGGATTTCAATCCCACTTTAACAAACGATACAGGCATCAATGCCATATCCGGGTATACCTTGCTTGCCAATCCGTCGGTCAAAAGCGGATCGCCCACCGCCTCCGAAGCGGATTTCTATTATTACACCTTAAACAGCAGCAATCAATTCGCCCGGACAACCACCGCCGTGGCGCCTTTCGAAGCCTTTATCGGGATAACCGGCATCGCGGAAGAAAACGTCCTGCGGTCTATTGCCGTTCATCCCGAATCCAATCCGCCCACCGGCGTGCAGGGAGTGGAAAAAGCAGGAAAACTCATCGCAACAAAGTATTACAACTTGCAAGGCATCGAAACAAGGCAACCGCAACGCGGCAAAATCTACTTGGTGAAATCAATTGACAGTGCAGGAATTTCAAGTATAACGAAACAAATTTATTAATAGATATGAATGTGAAAACAGTAATTCTGACGGCCTTTATATTGATTATAAATGGTCTGGCAATCAGGGGACAGGAACGCATGTTGTTAAGAGAACGAACGGAGAAATGGTTGCAATCGTCCGGCGACGGCGACCACTCCGGCGGGTTGCGTTCTTCCCGCGGAGACGGGGAAGTCCCCGAAACAAAAAACGATCCGAGGTTCGCTCCGCTCGGCAATGGCGTCCTGGTGTTGGTTTTGTTGGCGGGTGGCTACGGAATCGTTTTGCATGAGAAAAGAAAAAGGATACAGACACCCAATGGATTTTGAAATGATGAAACAGCCGCTATTTATTACCTGCTTGCTTGCTTTTACTTTTATGGTTCAATCACAAACACTTGTTACGCCCTGGACGAACCAGGCAGAGGCATTGTCTCCTTTGCCGGAATATCCCCGTCCCCAGATGGAGCGAAGTTCGGAGTGGGTGAATCTCAATGGTTTATGGGAGTATGCCATCCGGCGGGTGGAGGAAACGCATCCGGCTATCGACGACGGGCAAATCCGGGTACCGTTTGCCGTAGAATCTGCCCTTTCCGGCGTTGGAAAACCGGTGGGAAAAGACCATCACTTGTGGTACAAGCGCCGTTTCCCGGTTCCGGGTTCTGCGAAGGGCAAAAAAATCCTGCTGCATTTCGGCGGAGTGGACTGGCGGGCGGACGTGTTCCTCAACGGCAGGCTACTCGGCAGGCACGAGGGCGGTTTTGACCCTTTTTCTTTCGATATTACGCCTTTTATCAAGGGGAAAGAACAGGAATTGATCGTAAAAGTATGGGATCCTTCGAATCAGGGTCCGCAACCGCGCGGGAAACAAACACAGCATCCCAACGGCATTTGGTACACAGCCGCCACAGGCATTTGGCAAACCGTTTGGATGGAAATCGTCCCCGAAACGCACATCGTTTCATTCAAGCAAACGCCCGATGTCGACGCACAGCAGTTGAAAATAAGCGTTGAAACCGCCGGACTGAAAGACAGCGATACGGTTCGCATCGAGGTTTTCGACGGAACGGCAAAAGTGGCGGAAGCGACAGCAGGCGAAGCGATTTTGAAGATAGCGCATCCCCGTTTATGGTCGCCCGGTAATCCCTTTTTATACGATTTGAGGATTCGCATCGAACGAAAAGGCAAAACCGTCGACGAAATAAAAAGCTATTCCGCCCTGCGGAAAATAGCGGTCTCGCCCGACGGGAAAGGCATTCAGCGCCTGTTGCTCAACAATGAATTTGTGTTCCAGTACGGACCGCTCGACCAGGGTTATTGGCCTGACGGCTTGATGACCGCACCGACCGACGAAGCCTTGCGCTTCGACATTGAACAAAGCAAGGCAATGGGATTTAATATGATTCGCAAACATGCGAAAGTAGAACCCGCCCGCTGGTATTATCATTGCGACCGCTTGGGAATGCTTGTCTGGCAAGATATGCCGGGCGGCGACAACCGGGGCAATCATTGGATTTCCCAACCGGGACTGCTCGGCGTGGAGAAGGGCGGCGATCAAACCCGTTCCGGCGAGTCGGAGGCAATCTTCCGCAAAGAGTGGAAGGCGATTATGGAGGCGCTCCACCATTTTCCCTGTATCGTTGTCTGGACGCCGTTCAACGAAAGCTGGGGGCAATTTAAGACGGTCGAAATCGTCCGTTGGACGCAGTCGAAAGATCCTTCGCGCCTTGTAAACCCGGCGAGTGGCGGTAATTTCTTCGATGTGGGCTCGATCATTGATTTGCACAATTATCCCGAACCCGCTATGCCGCGACCCGATTTGTTCGGAAAGGAACGGGCGATTGTTTTGGGCGAATTCGGCGGCTTGGGACTGCCGGTCGAAGGTCATACCTGGCAGGACAAAAACAATTGGGGCTATCAACGCCTCAAAGACGAAAAAGAATTGGCGGGTCGTTACGCTCAGTTTGTGAACCAGTTGAAGGTGTTGATTGACTCCGGGCTTTCGGCGGCGGTCTATACGCAAATAACCGACGTGGAAACCGAAACCAACGGCCTGATCACTTACGACCGGGAAATCATTAAAATCCCGGTTGCCGAATTGAACAGAATCCATCAAACACTCCATTCATGCGAAAAATAATGCTGTTCGTCCTGCTGTTACCGGGAGTCTGCCCGCTTTTTGCACAGGACGACGATCCCCTGCATTTGCGCTTCCAACGCCTGGCTGTCCGCCGTTTTATCTTCTCCGGTAACCTGGTGCTGAACGAATTTATTCCGGCGGAAACCGTCGCTTTTTCGTCCATGTATCCGGCATTCTCCGTTTCGGAGAGCGGCGAAGCGGCAAGCGACGAAGCGTTCCGTCCGAAAATCGAGTCGGGACAATGGGTGCTGGATGCCACTTGCGGAACCGGTCCGGCGACCGTCTATATGGGCGGCATCAATCCGTATGCAACCTACGATTTGGAGATTGCGGCTTATTCCGGCGAATCGGAAACCGGACTGGAATTTGCGCGGTTCGGGTTGCGCGACCGGGTACAGGTGGTTGCCAACCTGAAAGATAAAGTTTCGGTACGAATCGTGCAAAACAACCGGTTGTTGCGTGAGACCGGTTTTGCCTGCACCTTTCCTCCGGACGGTTTTTCGTTGAAAGTACAATTGTACGGCAGTACGCTGGGCGTCTTCTTAACGGAAAACGGCGAGACGCGCTACATCGGTCACCTTCCGGTAAAGGAGCATTTCGGGGATGTCCTGGATTTCCGCAAGCCGGAGACCGGGCTACAGTCCACCTTCAATCTGATTTCCGACCTGAAAGCAGAAGTCCGGATCCGCAAAGTGTCTTCCTTTTTATCTCCGGGAATCGGGCAGGCGGATATTCGTCCGGTTTCGTACGAAGATTTGAGTCCTTACCTCGAGGACGGGCGTTTGTGGTTCACCTTCTCCTGCCGCGGATTGGACACGCCGCAGTCGGTACAGGGCGTTTTGAGTGTGAATCCGTCCGTTTTCGATGTGCGGTTCGAGGGAATAATTGTCTTCGATCACGGCGACGGACTGTTGCGCAACGATTATGCGGCACACCTGTTCTACGACAGGTATGTGCAGGAATGGCGCGCCCTCGCCTGCGATTTCGGCGGCAGTGCAGGGAAGGAAGGACGCGCTGCCACCGGCTTGGTGACAGCCGTTTCCCGGCACGACCCGCGCCGGGGCTTTTCGGTCATGAAAGCCTCGCGGATAGCACCTGAAATGTTGGACGGGAAAAACGAAGACCCCTGTATCTTTTACGACGATAGCGTGGGAAAATGGCGTCTGCTGACCAGCGCATTTGTCAAAGGCAACATCACCGCGCGCCTGTACGAATCCGAGGCATGGAACGGTCCCTTCACCGGGATTACGCCGCCCATCGAACAGAATTCCACCGGCACTTCTTTGCAGAAAATCGGCGGGAAAGTCTATGCGTTGATGGGTGGAAAAGAGAATCTCCGCGTCCATTCCTACCCCGGCTTACAGGAGCTGGGCGAACTGAAACTGTACTTGCAACCGCACTGGCCGAAGCCGGCGGGGCGGATTTGGGCGGGCGTCGTCCCGCTTCCCGAAGGCTACCCCTACCGTTATGTGCTTCTTACTATGGACCGCCCGAATTTTCCCGGCGTCAAAGGAGCCAACTGGAGCTATGGCGCATTGTATTTTTATGGCGGCGCCGCAGGCGCTTTTATATTTTAAAGGAGTACGGTGTATCTGCTTGGCTGCGACGGTGGAGGGACGGAGTCCCTCTAAGGATACCCCGCCGCCGCAAAATTGAATTATTAAATGTTAATTGAATTGTTAAATCCTAATTGTTAATAATCCTTTACTTCTTTTTTTATCCCAAATGGCTTTCTGGGTACTCCTGAGAGCGTTTATGGGATCTGCGAGGCGTTTTCGAGGTAATCCCGAAAACGTGAATGTTAACGCCGGGAAGTTTTCGGGGCATCCCGAAAACTTGAATGTTAACGCCGGGAAGTTTTCGGGGCATCCCGAAAACATAAATGTTAACGCCGGGAAGTTTTCGGGGCATCCCGAAAACATGAATGTTAACGCCGGGAAGTTTTCGGGGCATCCCGAAAACGTGAATGAGAACGCCGGGACGTTTTCCGGGTAACCCGGAATCGCCGCCGCTGGGATATTCGCCCCCTTCAGGGTTGTATGCGATGCCCCGGCATCCCGCGTATCATTATTCATACCATATATACAGGTACAGGACGATGATACCACCCGGTACCCAGGGCGATTGCCCTGGGCTGGGTTATATGCCCCTTTCAGGGTCAGGTGCGATGCCCCGGCATCCTGCGTAGATGTTTCACCGCATCCTGTACATAGTAAAAGAGGCTGCGCCTCCGGCGCACAGGACACCGTCTCCTGCGTTGCGGTGTTTATCCTGTTGTCATATCTCATCATCCTGTACATTATTATATATTGTTATTTATACCTTCTATATATGGGTTATTGCACCGGCACGCCATCGTACCCCGGATTTTGGGGCATGGGATTGAGGTCGCGTTCGTGCAACGGAATCGGGAACAACTCGTGCTTGCCCTTGATGAAGGGGTCGATATGGACGGCAATCTGGGGACGGGTGGTAGCACGGTAGTGGTTCATCACCTCGGCAAGGATGCCCCAGCGTTTGAGGTCGTACCAGCGGTGCCCTTCCATCGCCAACTCGACCCGGCGTTCGTGCTGGATAGCAAGGTAGAGGTCTTCGGCATTGTCCTGCAAGGCACGCGAGCCGGGCATCCCCACGCCCCGCAAGGGGACGGAGTAGTTGGGGAAAGGCGGCAGCACCGAGGCAGGCACGGCAGGGTTGAACGCCTGCGAAGCGGCACGGGCGCGCGACCGCACTGCTTCCAGCGCCCATTTAGCGCGTGCCAGGTCGGGCGCGGGCGACTTCACGCACGCCTCGGCATACATCAGCAGGACGTCGGCATAACGGATGTCCTTGCGGTTGATCGGGGCGCGGGTGGGGTGCTGAAGCTGGAGGAAGGTGGTATCCATCGTCATCATGGCGTACTTCCGGGCGGAATAGCGGTTGCCGAGGTATACTTCCTGGTTCTGGATGTCGTCCGGGTGCAGCTTTTCTTCCTCGGTCATGGGAATCTGGTCGAGGGTGGGGCTGTAAATCGCCGCTTCGCGGCGCAGGTCGCCCGGTTCAAACTCGGCATACAGCTCGTCGGAGGGACGGTTGAAGCCCCAGGCATCGCCGCCGCTCCAGCGCGGGCGGGTCATCACCACGGTAAACGTGCCGCGGGTAAAGCCTTCGCCCTGCCCGTAGTCGGAACTGCCTTCCGCCACATACTGGGTTTCGAAAACCGACTCGACGCCGTTTTCACCCTCCACGGTAAAGAGTTCGAAATAGTCCGGAGCCAACGAATAGCGACCCGACGCGACAATCGTATCACCCTGCAACCGTGCATTTGCAAAGTCGCCCTGCTGGAGATACGCCTTCATCAGCAAGGCACGGGCAGCGCCACGGGTGGCACGCCCCAGATCGTCTGCCGAAGCGTAGCGTTCGGGCAAGCGCCGGATCGCTTCTTTCAGTTCCGAGTAAATAAATTCGTAGGTATCGGCTTCCGAGGCGCGGGGCTGTTGCCACTCGTTCTGGATGCGGATAATCCGGTCGATGATGGGCACCCCGCCGAAGACGCGCGCCAGCCGGAGGTAGTAATACCCGCGCAGGAAGTGGGCTTCGCCGAGCAAACGTTCCTGCAGGCCGGCTTCGGCGCCCTTGAAGATAGCGGTGTCCATAGTCGCCACATTCTCAAAGACAAGGTTGGCACGGAAAGCACCTACATACTGGGCGCGGTAGAAGCGTTCGAGGACAAAATTGTCGCTGCGGGTCTTGAAGTTTTCCATATCGTAGACCAGCTCCATATCGCTGAGGGAGCCGCCGCCCTTGAGGGCATCGTCGGAACAGATGTCGCCGATCCACCATTCGGGGTAATAGGTGCCGCCGTACTCCCAGGTCAGGGGGACGTAAGCCGCGGTGACCGCGTCGACGGCGTCCTGGGGCAAGTTAAACGCATCCTGCAACTGGGTAGTGCCGGGGTTCTCAAAATCGAAATAATCGTCGCAGGAAACCATCAGGGCGCCTGCCAAAGCTATTATAGCTAAAAAATACTGTTTTGTTTTCATATTGGGAAATGCATTAAAAATTCATACTTAATCCTGCCAGTAAGGTGCGCGCCTGGGGGAAATTGCCGTAGTCGCGACCGGAGTTACCCACTTCGGGGTCGCGACCGGAGTTACCCACTTTGGGGTCGCGACCGGAGTTACCCACTTCGGGGTCGTAGCCCTTGTACTTGGTGACCGTCCAGAGGTTGTTGGCGCCGATATAGATACGCAGGCGGTCTACGCCGATCTTGCCGGTGATATGCCGCGGCAGGGTGTAGCCGAGCTGGATATTTTTCAAGCGGAGATAGGAAGCATCTTCCACAAAGCGGGTAGAGGCGCTTTTGTTTTCCACCGAACCGGTAGCGGTCGGGTTGGGGATGGAGCCGTTGGAGCCGGGCATGCCGTTGATCCAGGGGCTGGTAGCATCCGCGGGGTCCTGGCGCACGGGGAAGAACACGTTTTTCATATCCGTACTCAGGGCGGAGTAGCCTTCCGTTTCGAGCTTGTTCTGGCGGAGGTAGTTGTACACCTCGTTGCCGTTGACGCCCTGGAAGAATACCTGGAAGTCGAAGCCCTTGTAATAGAGTTGGGCGTTGAAGCCGTAGGTCAGGTCGGGGAAGGGATTGCCGGCATCGAAGCGGTCGGCATCGGTAATCTGCCCGTCGTTGTTGCGGTCGGCATAGCGGGCATCCCCCGGCTTGGCATCCGGCTGGATCAGCTTGGAGGCGCCGGTTTCGGGATCCGTCCAACTGTGGGCGTCCACTTCCGCCTGGTTCTGGAAGACGCCGGTGTATTCGCGCACGAAAATCGTGTGCAAGCCGTAGCCCTCGTCGCTCATAATAATCCCGTCGTAGAGGGGTTCGCCCTCGTTCAGGGCAATCAGCTCGTTGTGGACAAAGGCGATGTTGCCGCCCAGCGAATAGGAGAACGCGCCGAAGCGTTTCTGGTGTTCGAGGTTCAACTCCAGCCCCTGGTTGCGGACGGTCGCCGCGTTGCCCTTGGGGTTGTAGCGGTAGCCCACATTGCCCGGAGGCACAATCGGCATAATCATGTCTTTGGTATCCCGGCGGTAGAGGTCGATATTCCCGTAGAGGAGATTATTGAACAGGCCGAAATCCAAACCGAAGTCGGTCTGCTCGGTGCGTTCCCAGACCAGTCCGGGAGGCACGCCGGTCATGGACATCCCCGAAGCCAGCACATTGGGTACGCCGAAAGCATAGCCGTACATCCAGGTAGAGTTGCGGTCGGCTTTTTCCATAAAGTCGAGGCTACCCAGGGCGTTCACGTTACCAATCTGCCCCCAGCCCACGCGGAGTTTGAGGAAATCGACCGACGTGCGGAGCGGCTCGAAAAAGGATTCTTCGTTGATCTTCCAGGCAGCAGCAAAGGAAGGGAAGAAATCCCAGCGGGCATTCTTAGGCAACTTCGCCGCCCCGTCGCGCCGGAAATTAAAGGTAAACAGGTACTTGTTGTCGTACACATAGTGGAGCCGCCCCAGGAGCGCCGCCATCATGCTTTTGCTGACGGAGTCGCCGCCCGACCGGGTGTGGTAGAGGGCGCCGGTGTCGTCGGTACGGATTTCGTCGGGGGTCTGCCCGATGTACCAGTTGCGTTCGGCGGTGTTGACGAGTTCCGAACCGGAGGCGCTCACCGAGTAGGAGTTATACTCCTCGGTGGTGGCACCGAACATGACGGTCAGGTCGTGCTTGCCGGCAAACAGTGTATTGTAGGTGGCAGTGCCTTCGTAGGTCAACTGCTGCGAACGGGTCATCGACGCCGAAACACCGTTGCGGGTAATGGCATTGTATTGCACATCCAGCACGGGGGTGAAGTTCCGGCGCTTCTCATACCAGAGCTTGGTGTTGACGTCGCCCCGGAGGGTCAGCCCTTTGAAGGGGCGGATTTCGACGTAGAGGTCGCCTACCCAGTCTTCGCTGTTGTTGTCGGGCTTGCCGTTGAAGACCTGGTTGTAGGGATGAATCACATTGCGGAACAGCGAGGGCGTAGAATAGTTGCCGCTCAGGTCGCGCTGGTCCTGCGGACGGGGGCGCGGGTGTCCGCTGAGGCTGCCTTCGGGATAGACCATCGGGTCCCAGGGCGCCATCGAGAGGGCGGAGGCAATGAGTGCGGTATTGCCGTTGCCCTGGATATTCCGGCTGTGGGAGTTGGTAAACGAGAGGTGTTCGCCGACCGTCAGCCAGTCTTTCACCTCAAACTCGGTGTTTACCCGCAGCGTCAGTCGGTTGTAGTACGAACCGATCAGGGTCCCGTTCTGATCGAAATAGTTCGAACTGATCAGGTACTTCGCCTTGTCCGACCCGCCGTCTACCGAGAGGTAGTAGTTCTGCATCAGGGCGTCCTTGACAAAGACCTCGTCCTGCCAGTCGGTGTCGTAAGACGTGTAGTCGATGCCCGGCGTGCGGACCGTGCCATCGGCATTGTATTCCACCACGCGGGGATAGTACGTGCTGGTGTTGGGGGTGAAGTAAGTGCGGATCCACTCGTTCAACCCGTCGCGTTCGTACTTCGCCCGGCTGGCGGTGCCTGCCATCGTAGTGAAAGCGTCCACAAAGGCGTCGCGGCGCATCACGTCGAGCTTCCGCCAGCGGTTCTGCGAACCCACATAGCTTTCGAAGGTCACGTTCGACTTGCCGGTGGTGTTGCCCGTCTTGGTGGTGATCAGGATGACGCCGTTGGCACCGCGCGAGCCGTAGATCGCCTGGGCGGAAGCGTCCTTGAGTACTTCCAGGGAGGCAATATCACTCGTGCTGAGGAAATTGATATTGTCGGTGATAATCCCGTCGACCACGTAGACGGGGCTGGCACTGTTGACCGTCCCTACCCCGCGGATGCGGATGGTAGCATCCGCGCCCGGTTGCCCGGAGTTGGAGTTGACGGTCACCCCGGCGAGCCGTCCCTGCAACGCCTGGTCGACCCTTGCCACCGGAGCGGCACGGAGTTTCTCACCGGAGATGGATCCGACAGCACCGGTGAGGTCGCTTTTCTTCATCGAGCCGTAGCCGATGGCAACGACTTCTTCCAACATCTGTACATCAGGACTCAACCGGACAGCCATCGCAGACGTCCCCCGCACGGCGACAGTCTGCTTCCGGTACCCGATATAACTAAAGACCAAGGATTTCCCCTGGGGGACATCCAATGTAAACCCGCCCTCGACATCGGTAGCCGTGCCGATAGACATTCCTTCCACTGTAACCGATACGCCGATTAGAGCGTCTCCGTTTTCCGCGTCGGTAACCTTACCGGTTACGCGCCCCGTGTTCTGCGCAAAACCTTGTAGCGCAAAACCTGCAATCACGAGCAATACGTATAACGTTTTTCTCATTTTTGTTTGTTTTTTAAGTAAATACTGTCTTGAATTTTTATGGGGGCAAGAGGCAACACCCCTTGTCCGTTGTTGTTATTATTATTGTTTTCCCCAGGAGATGATACGCCGTGCGTTCCCGAAGGTATACCATATATATATGTATAGGATGATACGCCGCAGGATGCCCCGGCATTGTGCGTATCATTATTGTTTTTGTTTTTGGGGGATGATACGCCGTGCGATGCCGAAGCCCCGCAGTCACCGGACCCTGAAAGGGTCATATATCCCAGCCCAGGGCAATCGCCCTGGGTAGAACGCCCCAGATAACCGCCAACAAAACCCCCGGTTAATGCAGAGGCA
>JAIRSN010000146.1 GCA_031255425.1 Dysgonamonadaceae bacterium | reverse complement strand
CGCCTGATAATCAATAAACTATCAAGCGTTTCTGCGGTATGGACGGGACTCGAACCCGCGACCCCCTGCGTGACAGGCAGGTATTCTAACCAGCTGAACTACCACACCAAGTTCGTTTTTGCGAGTGCAAAGATATATCAAAGTTTTTATTCTTACAACTTTTTTAGAAATAATTTTTCCGGCTCCTCTTACGACTTACTTAAATCGTTTTTTGACTTCTTCTTCCGATAGGATGGATATAATTGGTTTCCCGTCCGGGGTGTAGTTGGGTGCGGAGGATGAAAATAACCGGGCTACCAATGCCATTGCGTCTTCTTCCGGAAGATTTTTCCCCGGGTCTATTGCTGCTTTTTTGGCCAATGCGATCGCTAAGGATTCCATGACTTCTTCTTTGACTTCGCAGCCGGTTTCCAATGCCAAATCAACCATGTCTTGGAGGGTTTCCGTGATGTTCATATTCTCCAGGCCGGACGGAATCCCGTTCACCGAATACGAATGGCCTCCCAAGTCGGCAAGGTCGAAGCCTATAAATGCCAGGTCGTCCAAGAGGTAGGGAAGGATGGTTGCCTCTTTGGATGTGAATGTGATCATTTCGGGAAATATTAATTTTTGGGAGATGCCCCGTTTTTGAGTCATCCGCAGCATGTATTCATCAAAAAGAATGCGGATATGTGCTCGTTGCCGGTCGATAATAGCTAATCCCGATTTGAGCGAAGTAATCAAATAACGCCCTTTGTATTGCAGCAGGTGGGATGAAGACTCGAGGTCTGTTTCCGCTTTCGTTTCTTCGCCGGTAAATTCAATTTGCGTTTCGGCGTCCGGAATGTCGACCGAAGCGTTTCTTCTATATAACTGTTCCCAGCTCTGTTCCTGCCGTCTGTATCCGGAGGTTTTAAATGGATTGTAATCCGGATGTATCTGAATTTCCGGCGACTTCGAGGGCGTTTCTTTTCCGGCGACGTACACCGGCATCTCAATGGCGCCTTCCCGGTCAAATTCGAGGGACGGAACGGCTATCGCTTCTTTTACGGCAGAAGTGATTACCTGAAAAAGTAATTGCTCGTTTTCAAACTTTATTTCTGTTTTTGTCGGATGGATATTCACGTCGATGCTTGCCGGATCGACATTCATATAAATGAAATAACTGGGATGCTCGCCCGCCGGAATAAACGGCTCGAAGGCCAATGCAACGGCTCTGTGAAAGTAAAAATGACGCATATACCGCCCGTTTACAAAGAAGTATTGAAGCGCATTCCGTTTTTTACTCGAACCGGGCGATCCGATAAATCCGGAAATCCGGATAATCGAGGTGTCGATGTGAATCGGCAACAAAGACTGTGCGTTTTTTTTCCCGGTCAGATTGGTTATCCTTTGTTTCAAACCGGAAGCCGGAAGATTGAATACCTCGTTGCCGTTGTGATAAAGCAAAAATGAAACGGATGGATAAACCAACGCTATCCGCTCAAACTCGGTGATGGCATTTTTAAATTCCGTTTCATTGGATTTGAGAAATTTCCTCCGGGCAGGAATGTTGAAAAAAAGATTTTTCACCGAAAATATGCTTCCGGGATGGATGACTACCGCTTCCTGTTTTTCTACTTTGGAAGCGGATAGTTGAAGCAGTGTTCCCGTTTCATCCTCTTTCCGGCGGGTTTTCAGTTCTACCTGGGCTACCGCGGCGATAGACGCCAGCGCTTCCCCCCTGAAACCCATCGTTTGAAGGGCAAATAAATCGTGTGCCGTATTGATTTTGGAAGTGGCATGCCGTTCGAAAGACATGCGGGCGTCTGTTTCCGACATGCCTTTCCCGTTATCTATGACTTGAATCAAAGACCGCCCCGCATCTTTCAAAACAACCTGAACCGTATCCGCGCCGGCGTCCACTGCATTTTCCATCAGTTCTTTTACTACGGACGCCGGCCGCTGAATCACTTCTCCTGCCGCAATCTGATTGGCAATCGAATCCGGCAACAAATGTATTATATCACTCACTTCTTACTGCTTGTTTCGTTTTTAGTTTCAATAGCATATCTGCCGTCATCAACTCCAAATCGTAGGAAGGACGCCAGCCCCATTCTTCACGGGCGCACGAATCATCCAATTTATTCGGCCACGAATCGGCAATATGCTGTTTCAAAGGATCGATTTTATAAACCATCCGGAAATCCGGATAATGCCGCCGGATTGCCTGGTAAAGCATTTCCGGATCAAAACTCATCGCGGTGACATTGAACGAATTGCGATGAACGAGCTTGGCGGGATCGGCTTCCATCAACCGGATGGCAGCTTCCAAGGCGTCCGGCATATACATCATATCCATAAACGTTCCCGCTTTTACGGGACACTCAAATGTTTCTCCTTTTACGGCTTTGTAGAATATTTCCACGGCGTAGTCGGTCGTGCCGCCTCCCGGTAGCGTCAGGTTGGAAATGATGCCCGGAAAACGCACCGAACGGGTGTCTACGCCCCAATGATCGTAGTAATAATCGCTTACTAATTCGCCGATTACCTTTGTTATTCCATAAACCGTGTTCGGACGCTGGATGGTGTCCTGCGGCGTGTTGTCTTTGGGTGTATTTGGTCCGAAAGCGCCGATGGAACTTGGCGTGAAAAGGGCGCATTTCAGGTCGCGCGCCACGTCCAAACAGTTCAACAGGCTGCCGACACCGACGTCCCAGCCTAATTGCGGTTTCTTTTCGGCGGTTGCCGACAGGATTGCCGCCAGGTTATAAATCGTATCGATTCGATATTTGCGAACGGCTTCTGCTATTTGGTCTATTTGCAATGCGTCGACTTTCACCGTAGGTCCGGCATCAAAAAATCCGTCGGGGAAAGGGGGGGCGTAATACCCGCAAACCACATTTTCCGTTCCGTAGAGGGAACGCAGGCGAATGCTTAACTCAGAACCTATCTGTCCTGTACTTCCAATGATTAATATTTTTTTCATAGTGCGGTATCATATCATTTTGTTTCTTACTTTTATAAAGGCGGCGATACATTTGTCCAACTGTTCCTTTTCGTGTGCGGCGGAAAGCTGGATGCGTATCCGCGCCTGCCCTTTCGGAACGACGGGATAATAAAATCCGGTGACGTAGATGCCTTCTTCCAACAGGCGTGCTGCCATCTCCTGCGACAATTTGGCATCGTACAACATGACTGCACAAATCGCCGATTGAGTGGGTTTTATATCAAATCCTGCTGCCAACATTTTTTCCACAAAGTAATGGGTATTGGCATGTAATTTATCCTGCAAATCATTGGATTTTTCCAATAACCGGAAGGTGTACAGCCCGGCGCCCGCCACCGAAGGCGGCAGGGAGTTGGAAAACAGATACGGCCGCGAACGTTGACGCAACAGTTCTATAATTTCTTTCTTACCGGTGGTAAATCCGCCGATAGCGCCTCCGAAGGCTTTTCCCAGTGTGCCGGTGATGATTTCGATACGGCCTCTCAGGTTGAACTGTTCGGTTGTGCCTTTCCCGGTTTTGCCGACGACGCCTGCCGAATGGGATTCGTCTACCATAATCATGGCGTCGTATTGCTGCGCCAGTTCGTAAATCCTGTCCAGGGGGGCGACATTCCCGTCCATCGAAAACACGCCGTCTGTGACGATCAGCCGGAAGCGTTGCCCTTGAGCTGCTTGCAATTGGCTTTCCAACTCTTTCATATCGGCATTTGCATAACGATAACGGACTGCCTTGCACAGGCGCACGCCATCGATAATGGATGCATGGTTTAAGGTGTCGGAAATAATGGCATCTTCTTCCGTCAATAAAGGTTCAAATACGCCGCCGTTTGCATCGAAACAGGCGGCATACAGGATGGCGTCTTCCGTTCCGAAAAATTCGGAAATCGTTTGTTCCAATTCTTTATGCAAATCCTGCGTGCCGCAAATAAAACGGACGGACGACATTCCATAGCCTCGATTTTTCATGGCTTTTTCCGCAGACTCTATCAATCCGGGGTGGCCGGACAGTCCCAGATAATTATTTGCACAGAAATTCAGCACTTCCTGCCCGTTTTGCAAGCGGATTTTCACCGATTGAGGCGACACGATAATCCGTTCTGTTTTGTAGAGTCCTTCTGTTTTGATTGCATCAATGACATCTGTCAGATGTTTTTGAAATTTTAAGTAGGTATTCATATAGTAGTTTTAAAAAATATCCGTTATACTGCCGGCAAAGATAAATGAAAAATTTTATATTCCACACCTCTACACCCGGAGGGTGGGATTTTCATAACCGCGGGGTCATCATCCTGTATCTGTATATATATAAGGTGTAATGAAATAGCCGGGCGCGTATTGTCATCCTGTACCTGTATATATAGTAAGGTGCAATGAAACAGTGAAAGCCGCAGCTCCGCGAAAACGTTCCGCAGAAGTTTTTTATGCTTTCGCGTGACGCGAAAATGTCCCGCAGAACTTTTTTACACTTTCGCGCCGCGCGAAAACGTCCCGCAGAATTTTTTCATACTTTCGCGGGGCGCGAAAACCCGCCGCAGAACGTTTTTTCATTTTCGCGCGACGCGAATTAACGAGCATTAACTTTTTCACTTTTTCGCGTCGTGCGAATTAACGGGCATTAACGTTTCCACTTTTTCGCGTGGCGCGAATTAACGGGCATTAACAAATTTGCGTTTTCGCGTCACGCGAAAGTGCAAATGTTAACAGATTCAGGTTTTCGCGGGCTGTGAAATAATAAATATTAACAGATTTTCAATGGATTTAGGGGTTCGCCCTCTTTTTAAGAGAACAATAATTGCGACTTCTTAAGTAAAATAGTATCTTTGTCAAACCTAATAAAATTATATATGAAAGTTAACATGCCTTCTTTTTTACCCAAATACCCACCCTTCGCGGAAGGAATCAGACGCGCTCCCGACAGGGGATTCAAGTTAAATCCGGCGCAAACAGAAATAGCCTTGAAAAACGCACTCCGCTATATTCCCACCGAATTGCACGCCTCGTTAATTCCCGAATTTCTGGAGGAATTACAGACAAGAGGACGGATTTACGGCTACCGTTACCGTCCCGAGGGCGACATTCGTCCCAAACCCATTCACGAATACGAGGGCAATTGCATCGAAGGAAAAGCATTTCAGGTTATGATAGATAATAACCTCTGCTTCGACATCGCCCTTTATCCCTATGAGTTGGTGACTTACGGCGAAACCGGGCAGGTTTGTCAAAATTGGATGCAATACCGTCTTATCAAACAGTATTTGCAGGTGTTGACCGGCGAACAAACGCTGGTTGTCGAATCCGGACATCCGTTGGGACTGTTCAAGTCCGCTCCCGGCGCGCCCCGGGTTATCCTTACCAATTCGATGATGATTGGGATGTACGACAATCAGGCGGATTGGGAAACGGCTGCCCAAATGGGCGTGGCAAACTACGGGCAGATGACCGCCGGCGGCTGGATGTACATCGGTCCGCAAGGGATTGTGCATGGCACTTTTAATACGTTGTTGAATGCCGGAAGATTGAAACTGGGGATTCCTCCCGGCGGCGACTTAAAAGGACGGCTGTTCGTTTCCTCCGGATTGGGAGGGATGAGCGGCGCGCAACCCAAAGCCGCAGAAATAGCCGGCGCCGTAGCCATTATTGCGGAAGTCGATCCGTCCAGAATCGAGACACGCAGGAAGCAAGGCTGGGTGCAATCGGTGACGGACGATGCTCAAAAAGCGTTTGACCTTGCCGGGAAATACTTGGACGAAAAGCGCCCCTACTCGATTGCTTACCAGGGGAATATCATAGATTTGCTGGAATTTGCAGCGTCGGAGCCGATCCGCATTGATTTGCTTTCCGACCAAACTTCCTGCCACGCGGTTTACGAAGGAGGATACTGTCCGGCAGGCATTTCGTTTGAAGAACGCACCCGGTTGTTAAAAGAAGACCGTCCGCAGTTTTATCAAAGGATAAATGCCTCCCTGCACAGGCATTTCGAAGTGATTAAAAAACTGGTTGCCGGCGGAACGTACTTTTTCGACTACGGAAACTCTTTTATGAAAGCTATTTATGATGCGGGCGTAAAAGAAATTTCCCGGAACAAAACAGACGAAAAAGAAGGTTTCATCTGGCCTTCGTACGTGGAAGACATCATGGGTCCGGAACTGTTTGACTATGGCTACGGGCCTTTCCGCTGGGTTTGTTTGAGCGGAAATCACGACGATTTGATAAAAACCGACAAAGCAGCGATGGCGTGTATCGATCCCCACCGCAGGGGGCAGGACCGGGACAATTACAATTGGATTCGCGATGCGGAAAAGAACAAGCTGGTGGTCGGCACACAAGCGCGGATTCTCTATTCCGACGCCGAAGGACGGTTGTCGATAGCCTTGCATTTCAACGAGATGGTCCGGAAAAAAGAAGTGGGTCCCATCATGCTGGGACGGGATCATCACGACGTCAGCGGAACGGATTCGCCCTTCCGGGAAACGGCAAACATCAAGGACGGCAGTAACGTGATGGCAGATATGGCGGTTCAGTGTTTCGCCGGGAACGCCGCCCGGGGCATGAGCCTCGTCGCCCTGCACAACGGCGGGGGCGTAGGAATCGGGAAAGCCGTCAACGGCGGCTTCGGCATGGTTCTGGACGGCAGCGAGCGGGTCGACGAAATCCTGAAATCGGCGATGATTTGGGACGTGATGGGAGGGGTCGCCCGGCGGTCGTGGGCAAGAAATCCCCATGCAATGGAAGTCTGTGAGGAATTTAATAGAAAATACGGCAACGATTATCGGATTACGATGCCGTATCTTACTTCGTGGTAAAACCGGCGGCGGCGAAATTCATTTTTTACTGTTCCAAAACGCTACATACATCGAACTGAAAAGTTTATAATGGAAAATATTCCGTGTTTTCAAAGTCATACTAAAAAAAAATCCTAAATTTATACCCGAATAGCAATCCTAATAGAAAAATTTCTTATGGCAAACAATATTGATCTTACGAAAGAACTGATTTTTGCTTCGTCCGACAAAAATACTTCTTATCTGATTACAAAGGCGGAAAAGAGCGGACAAATTCGCAAAATCGCCCCGCGCATTTACACGGCAAATCTGCGGGATTCGGCGGAATATATCATCAAGCGGCATTTTTTCGACATTCTCAAATGGCGGTTTCCCAATGCCGTAATCAGTCACCGCAGCGCATCGGAACTGCGCCCGACAGAAACAGGAAATTTCTTTATAACAAGTAATTATACAAAAAAAATCACAGAATTACAGGGCGTTACGCTCAATGTTACGGCAGGCAAGCCCGCTTTGGATTCCGATGTGAATCTCGGCGGCATCTATGCTTCGTCCGAATGGCGGTGGGTACTTGAAAATATGCAGGTTTCACGCAAAAAAGGAGGCGAATCAAAGATATTCCCGATTGAGCAGATTGAAGATAAATTGGAAAAAATCATCATCCGCGAGGGCGAAGAAGGCATCAACAAGTTCAGGGATAAAGCCCGCGAAATTGCCGGACAGTTGGCGTTTTCGGAGGAATTTGACAAGTTGAATCAAATCATATCGGCATTGCTTAATACGCACAATGCTACCGTTTTGAGATCCGATACCGCAAAGGCGAGAGCGGTTGGAATGCCTTATGATGCCAAGCGTGTGGAATTGTTTGAAATCCTGTACGATAAGTTAAGGGATTACTATTTCCCGGAACGGACAGACAAAAACGTTTCGGAAGATTCTTTCCGCCTGTTTTCGTTTTTTGAAGCCTATTTTTCAAATTATATCGAAGGCACAAAGTTCGTTATAGAGGACGCTAAAAAGATTGTCGACACAGGGATTGTTATTCCGAAACGCAGCAAGGATTCGCACGATATTCTCGGCACATTCAACATCGTATCCAACAGTCACGAAATGAATATTACCCCTGCATCCGTCGAAAACCTTACCGAAATCCTGAAACGCCGCCACTTAACGATGATGTCGGCAAGAGCAGAAGAAGTAAATGCAGGGCTGTTCAAAACGCAAAACAACCGCGCAGGGAATACCGAATTTGTTGACTACACGTTGGTTGAAGGCACGCTCAAACAAGGTTTCAAATATTACGCCGCCCTGACAGACCCGATGGCAAAAGCGATTTTTATCATGTTTATGGTTGCCGAAGTGCATCCGTTTACCGACGGCAACGGACGAATTTCGCGGATTATGGGCAATGCCGAACTGTTCCGTAGCGGACTGTCGCGAATCATTGTACCGACTGTATTCAGAGAAGATTACATTATGTCGCTCAAGAAATTCACCAACCGTCGCGAGCCTGACGCATTTATCCGCGTGATGGACAAACTTCAACATTTTTCCAACAATATTTTCGGTGAAAGTTTCGACGAATTGAACGAGTATTTCAAAGCAACCGATGCCTACAAGGAGCCTTCGGAAGGGAAATTGCACATAATCGACCGCTCATTGCCGGATATTAAATTGAATGAGCTTTGAGAGATAAAATCATTGTAAACCCTCTTTTACCGCCTCTCACCAAACAATCTTCGTGGAATAATTCTCTTTTTCGGTAATTATTCTACTGATATATATTCCTTTATTCAGGTTATCCAGTAAAAACTTTCCAAGACCGGCATTTTCCGGAAAGGATTTTACGCACTTTCCGGAAAGGTCGAAGATTTCGAGTTTACGTACCTGGGCGCCTTCAACAACCAGCGTGTTGCCGGTGATGTAAACCTCCGGTTGATGCTGTTTCCCGGCAAATGCGTTCAGGCTTGTCGTTTGCATCTCTCCGACAAGGAGTTTTTTGTAAAACGCGACGCAGAAATTATACAAAGGATAAGGCTTGTTGTAAATGGCATTACCGGCTGCATCTTTCGGCTCCAGGCGCGGACGGAGCGTAGCGTTATCCTTGCGGGGATAGAAGAAAATGCCTTCGGCGCTGCGGTCTAAATCTTCGTAAGCAGTAAGTGCCTGATACGGATCGCTGTCGCGCAAATTCCCCGCCTGTAAATCAATTCCGGCGTAAGAAATTTCTATTTCATCCGCCGGCAACAACGCTTGCGACAATGACAGAATCACACAATCGTTGTCAATGCTTACGTTGCTGACGGTCAACTTACTGTTGTTTCGTTTCACTTCAAAGCCGTAGCCGGTCTTATGTGCCACCAGATTGTCGTCCAACACCAAAGGCAAATGCGGAACAAGGAACCGTATTTTCAATTCATTGGCGTTTTCCGTCCGGTAAAAAGCGATGGGTTGCAAGGGTTTGAAATCTTCTTTCAGGATTTGCGTTTTGTAATACACTTTGCCCAGCATTTCGCCATACCAGCGGTAACCGTTGGAGTTGGGATGTGCGCCCGAAGTGGGCAAGGTCAGTTGATACACCGGCCCGGCGCAAATGACGTCGGCATTTTCATTGGACGCTTCGAGCTGTGCCATCGAAATGGGCAGGTCGTAAAAGGTTTTCAACCAGGGTCCCCCCATTTGATAGGTAATCAATACCGGTGGGACGGCTTGCCCGTATTTCGCCTGCACATCGGCTTGCATATCGTTTTTCAGGTGGAGCAGCTTCGCTTTGTATTCGTTTTTGCCGGTGGTGTATCCGTTGGTATTTTCCACCGTATTGGCTTCGCCCTGTAACCAGAAAATCGCCGGGCAGGAAAGATTTACTTCGTTTCCCAGCACATCCTTCGCTACCGTCAGCGATTTGTAAAACTGATTGGTGTACAATCCCGTTCCTTTCTCCAACTGTTCGATGGCGCATCCGCCGGTTCCGGCTGAAGTCGCTAAAATGCGCGAAGCATCTGCCGTTCCCTGTGTTTTTGCCTGAATGTGATTGACGGCACCGGTTAAGGGATGTTCGCCCATAATGGCGTAATTGCGGTCTTTGGTCCTATCGGAATAAGGGATGTTGGACACAAGCGGATTCAGTTGATTCAAGTCGCCGGCAGGATGTCCGTAGTTTATCCATACCTGGCTGCCGAGCATGTAATTTCCGCGCACCGGCTCGGTGGAAAGCGGCGGATACCCCTGCGCACCGCATGAAAGGCTTTGCCCATACATGATGAGATGCTTGTAACCGGTGGCTAACGGATTATTGTCGATGGTTTTGCAAAACGCCACGCTGAAATTATAGAGCGGATAAGGCTTCTCCCATATTTCATGACCTTCCTCATCCTTCGGTTCGCCGCCGGCAGGAACGTACGTCCAGTCGACATGCCGGGGGTCGTCGAAGGGATTGTGCGGGTAATCGTAATTCACCCCGTCGCTTTTGCCCTCCGGATTACGGTAGTTGTAATAACCGGTGGCAGGATCGCTGTCGCGCAGGTTGCCGTGACCTGATTTTTGTCCGGAACCGCTGCCCTGTCCTGCGTAAACGACGTGAACCTCGCCGGTTAACGAACCGGGGCAAGTCAGCTTGACCGCATCGGCGCCCACCAGTTGTACGGACGTAATGGTTTTTTTGTTCGCGGGTTCAAAACCATCTACATAAACCTCAAAACCATAATCATTGATTTTTTGCACCGTATTTATATCCAAAACCAACGGCGGAACAGGAACGTAAAAACGAATGGTTATTTCATTTCCGTTGATTTCCACACCGGTGGGTTGCAGCGGCTTAAATTTTTGCCCCAATACTTTGGTTTGATAATACACCTTCCCGAACATTTCGCCATACCAACGGTAACCGTTCGCGTCCAAATGACCGTCCGGCATCGAAGTGACCGGATACACCGGTCCCGCGCAAACAATATCGGCGTTTTCGTTGGCAGCCTCCACTTGCGCCATGCCTACTCCCAGCCCGCCTTTCGTACGGGTCCAACTGCCATTGGTTTGATAGGTAAAGAACAACGGTTTATTATTTGCCGTTTGGTCGTAGCGTGAAATAGCGTCGGCTTGCATATCGTTTTTCAGTTGGATCAAAGCCGCTTTGTACGCATTTTTCGACAAACTGGGCAGGTTGATATAATCCGTTTCGCCCTGCATCCAGAAGATGGCGGGACAAGTAATCGTGCTTCCTTCCCCGTGAGCGACGGTACGCGCCGACTGCAAGGCGGATAAGTAATGGTCGTACAATTTCAGTTCGTGTCCTTTGGATAATTGCGCAATGGAACGTCCGCCGTCGCCCACCGAAGTGGCGATAAACTTATCGGCGCCGGTCAATGTATTGCCGCAGGCAAGGCGGATATGATTCACGGCGCCGGTCAGCGGATTTTCACCGGTGTTCGACATGTTGTGGTTAAAATTGCTGATCAACGGATTGAGCGTAGTGAGATTGCTGTTTCCATTGGCTATCCAGATTTGCCCGCCCAGCATATAATTGTCCGGCAGCGGCGTTTCCGGCAGCGCCTGATAGCTTAATTTTCCCACCGACAAACTTTGTCCGTAAATAATAAAATGCTGGTATTTATAATTTTTCGGATCATCTACAATATAATCATCCGGCACTTCAACAGCGCCGGCAGCGCATTTGTCACCGGCAAACAGGCGGATATTTCCCAACTGGTCGGTGTTGATATTCAAGTCTTTCAGGTATTGCGCATTGCCTCCCGTAAGCGCCGGAAAGGCATCGGACAATAAAGGAATGGCGTTTTGCAAATCGATATACGCCTGACTCGGAGAAGCCAGTCCCGATGCATGTTGACTGCCGTAACGGATTTTATTTCCGTAGCCCGCCTGATCCTCATAAGCATTCAAACCGGCTTGTGTGACGGCAACAAAGGAATTGCGCAGGAAGAAATCGGTTCCGTCTGCGGCTGTGTAGGACGACGTCAGATCGGAGTTTTGTGGATTTCCGTTATTCAAAGCGCCATTATCCTCCAGAATACTGTTGTAGATGTAGCGCGTGAGGCTTGCGGGCGAAGCATCACGGAAATTGATGCCGCCGCCGTGTCCGCCATTGCCCTGCGTATAGTTTTCGACGATGGTGGCGTTGACGATTTTCACGCTGCTGCCGGTTGCCGTATTGCCGACAACAAACAGCGCGCCTCCGTAAGAGACCGACAGGTTTTTGTACAGCGTAGAGTTGATCAGCGAAAACGCCGTGCTGCCGCCTGCCACGGCATTGTTGATATAAATGCCGCCGCCCTGGTTGGATTCGTTGTTGGCAAGCAAGGTATTCGTGATTGTGACCGTTTTGTCGGTCATCGCGGCGGTACTTACCGCAAGGGCAATGCCGCCGCCATAAGCAGCTACCTTATTGAAACGGATAATGCTGTTGGCAAGCGAAAACCCATTGGGATTGCCGAGGTAGATGCCGCCGCCGCTCGAACCGCCAACGCTCGAAAGGTCGTTGTTTTCGATTAAGCAGGAGTCCATTGCGATTTTCCCGCCGTTGTTCTGGAAAACACCGCCGCCCTGTTTGGCTTTGTTGTTCCGGAATGTACATTTGAAAATCTTTGTGTCCGCCACATTGTAGAGATGCAGCGTACCGCTGTTGCCGGTGGTGGTATTGTTTGTGAAAATACAGTTTTCGAGGACGATTTCGCCGGAGTTGATTGCCCTGACGCCGCCGCCTTCGGCCGCCGTTCCGTTTTTGAAGGTCAGGTTTCGCAGCGTTACCTTTCCCGGTGCGCCCTGTAAATTGAGGACGCGGGTCGTGTTTCCGCTGTCGAACCCCGATGGGATTTCCGGATCGCCTTCGATGGTGAAATAGATCCGCCGGTTGAGGATACATTCGGATGCTGCCGGGATAAAACCGGAAACCTTAATCACATAATCCGTACCGTCGGTGGGGATCAAGCCGATTGCCTTGCTTAATGTGGCTACGGCATTTTCGGAAGTAGCGCCGTCGTTGTTATCGTTGCCCGCGGCAGACAAATAAATATCCGTAGCAGACAGGCGGGAGACGACACAGAGCAGCAGAAAGCATACGGCTGCTTTTTTCAGGAGAAAACTTTTCATATACAATTGAATTATAGAATGATTTTCAGGCTTTTCACTTCTTCCTTCGTTTGCACGCGGACGATGTAAACACCCGATGGCAAATAAGCCAAATCGTAGCGACCTTCCGAATGGAAACTGCCGACCGTTTGACCCGACAGATCCAACAGCGAAACCGTCGCTTTTCCGTTTACATGCAAAATATCTTTTGCCACATATACATCCGTCCTTCGAACATTTGCAGAAGGCAATGCCGTCGGTTTTTCGGCGGGCAGGTAAAACGCCACACTGAAATTGTACAACGGATAGGCTTGACCGTAAATCGGCAACAGGGTCTCCGGATCCAGGGGTTCCCCGCTGGAAGGAATAAAAGTCACCTGGTTGGGATCCGGATAATGCGGATAATCGTAGTTCTCGCCATCGGTTTTCAGTTCGGGATCAATATAGCGTCCGAACGCTTTGGCAGGGTCGCTGTCGCGCAGGTTGCCGTGACCGCGGGTGTTTACGTTTACCCCCGCGTAAGCAACCGTCACCTCGCCGCTTAACGGGGCGGCACAGGTGATGGTCACCTCATCATCCCCGGTCACTTCCACCCGGCTGATGGGTTGCCTGACCTCGTTGCTGTATACCTCAAAACCGTAGTCGGACACCTGCCTTAAGGTCAGCGTATCCAGTACGACCGGTTTTACGGGGACATAATAGTGGATAATCACCTGTTTGTCGTCGTTGTTGTCCAGGGTGATTCGCAGCGGTTGCAGCGGTTTGAATTTTTGTCCCAATACCTTGGTCTGGTAATAAGCTTTGCCCAACATTTCGCCGTACCAGCGCGAACCGTTGGCGTCGATGTGCCCGCCCACGTCGGTAACGGGGTATACAGGACCGGCGCAAATAATGTCTTCGTATTCATTGGAAGCCTCAAGCTGTGCCATCCCGGCTTCCAACCGGCCGCGCGTATATTGCGCCCCCACCTGGTAGGTAATGAACAGCGGCGCACCGGATTGCCCGTATTTCTCCTGCGCATCCGCCTGCATATCGTTTTTCAACTGCACCAAAGCCGCTTTGTAGTCGTCTTTCGGCGTAGGCGTTTCCACGGCGGACGTATAATTATATTCGCCCTGCATCCAAAAGATGGCGGGACAAGTAATCGTGCTTCCCGAACGTGCCGCAATGCCGTAAGCCGATTTCAATGCCGACTCATACACATTGTAATGTCTTTCGGCATGTCCTTTCGAGAGTTGTTCAATTGTTTTCCCGCCCATGCCGGTCGAAGTAGCGATGAAACGGTTGTCCCGTTCGGGAAAATCGGTTTCCTGCCGTAAGCGGATATGGTTTACCGCCGCAGTGACCGGACATTCGGCAATCGCCGCCGAAGTGAGGGCAGAAGTCGCCGTCAACGGATTCAACTGATCAAAAACCGTATTGCCGTAATTCAACCACACCTGGTCGCCAATCATGTAATTGCCCGGAACATTGTCCAGCGACAGGGATTGATAGGCCTGGTAGCCAACGGAAAGGCTTTGTCCGTAGATAATAAAATGTTGATAATCGTGCGGATCCGGATGAGTGACGACAAATTCGGCAGGGACTTCCACCGCTCCTGCGGCGCATTTCCCGTCGGCGAAAGAGCGAATGTTGCCGTTCTGGTCGGTGTGAATGTCCAATGCCTGCAAGTATTGCGCGTCGCCGAATTGCAGGGCTTCGGAATCAAAATCAAGCGGGATGCTGTTTTGCGAAGCAATATAATCGGCGTGGGGAACCGCCAGTCCGGCGCCGTTGACGCCCGAATTGATACGGTTGTCGGCCGGGATGCTCCCCTGAAGGTTGCCGAAATGGGTGCCGACTATCGAATGGTGGAGGAAACAGTTGGTTTCGAGCAGCCCTTGCGGGGTAATCGTTCCGCCGCTGAACCAGAAATCGCTGTATATCTTAGTCGTTTCGCCAACGCTTGCAAAGTTGCTTTCAACAATCGAATTGTAGATATACGTCCGGATGTTTTGGTCGGCGCCGCGAATGCTTACGCCGGCACCGAAGCCTCCGTTGTTATTGGTTGATTCGTTGTCCGTTACTGTGCAGTTGATAAACCGCAACGAGCTGCCGGGCTGCGCGCCCGTGGCGAAAACACCGCCGCCGTGGTGGGTTGTTTTATTTCCGTAAATGGTCGAATTGATAAAGGAAACATCGATCCGGGACCCGGCTGTTTCATTGGCAATGTAAACACCGCCGCCACTGTTTCCGGCTGCTTCGTTATTGGCTATCAAGGTGTTTTTAATGACAACCGTACTGTCGGCGTTGTTGCTTGGATTGATATAGATAGCGCCGCCGGACCGTTTCACCTTATTGTTCCGGATGATGCAGCCGTCGATGCTTATACCGTTGGGATTCGCACAGAAAATGGCGCCGCCGTCGGTGTTGTTCGAGCCCGACAGGTCGTGGTTCCAGATGGCGGTCGATTGAAGCGTTAGCTTTCCGTTTCCGTCCACGTAAATAGCGCCGCCGGAACCCGTAGCAATATTATCGTGGATCCGGCTGTTCCGGATTGTTACGATGGCGTCTGTCCCGACCCAAACGGCGCCGCTGCGGTTGACGCCGCTGTTGTTGTCGAATTCGCAGTCGTCCACAACAACCCCGCCGCGGTAACAGTGCAGGATGCTGCTGTTTGCCGTACTGGTGTTGTGGGAAAAACGGCATTGCTCGAACTTTTTGAGTTGCGTATCGACATTCGTCCCGGCGTTTACAATCCGGATACTGCCTTCGCCGCGCGCGTGGCGGAATGTCAGGTTCTTAAATGTAATGGCGCCGGCATTCCCCTGCATATTGATCAGGCGGGTAGCGTCGCCGCCGTCGAATCCGGATGTGGTGGAATCGCCGCCGTCGAGGGTGAGGAATTTACTGCCGTCGTTCGCTCCGGGAACAGTCTGATTGAGGTTTTGCATATTTACTTCTTCCGGAATGTCGATAAATCCCGAAACATGGATAACGTGCCCCCCTTTATTATTAGCGGGGATCAAATTATATGCTTTTTGCAAAGTTGCGACGGCTGTTCCCGCCGTCAATCCGTCGTTGTCGTCACTTCCTCCGGACGCCAGGTACACGTCGAGCGCCGGCGCCGTAACGACGGTTGAAATGGTTATCGAAACGATAAGCGAAATTTTCTTGAGAAGATTTGTTTTCATAAATAGTCTTTCTAATTTGTTATTTGCGCAAATGTAAATCGGGGGATATTACATTTCAGGACTTTTTCTTATTATTTTCTTATTAATTTTTTATTACTTAGGCGGCGGACACGCAGTGTCTTTTATATTTTAAAGAAGCATGGTAATCTGCTTGGCTGCGGAACCAAAGGGACGCAGTCCCAAAAACCTCATTTCTACCTAATTTTATAAACAAAACAACCTCAGTAGCAACGCAGATATAATATTACAACTTACCTCATTACCTCATTAGGTGGCGTGTCTGTTCCTGATTTAGGTTGACT
>JAIRSN010000127.1 GCA_031255425.1 Dysgonamonadaceae bacterium | reverse complement strand
ATTCACTCAAGAAGCCTTCCAGTACATCATAGTTGGCTTTGTTTCGCAGCAGCCGTTTCAGGGCATAATCGAAGGAAACGACGACGCGGCCTTCCGGTTGATCAAATGTTTTCATCTGTGTCTTGTTTTTTATTGGTTTGTACTATTTATCGGTTTATCTATATAAACGCAAATTTACAACTTTTCTTCGCGAATCCAATCATACGCTAAAATATCAATCCGCATGAAAAGTTTAAAATGACGTCGTTTTTACGAAGGGAAACATTATCTAAGGAGACGGGTTTATCCGATACTTTATCGAAATCAATCTTTGTGTCAATCATATTCAATCCGCAGCGCACATCGAAATAGGCTCGCGAAATCCCAATGGCAAATCCGACTACTCCATAGGGAATAAAGTGCGGTTTTTTATCCCTCAATTCCAATTTGGAAGAAAATGTATTGAATTGGGTATTGTAGTGGTATTGAAACGATGGTCCGCAAATAAGGCCCAGCGAAAAGGTTTCGCCTCCGGCAATGAAATATCCGGCAAGCAGGGTCATATCGACAGCGTAGGATTTCAGGGAAATTCCGGTTCGTTTCTCCCCGGGATTGTCGGACAGAAAAGATATTTCCTGCTGGTACAGATTCCATCCCACTTCCGGTTGCATAAAGAAATGATCCAGATTGATCCGGAAAAATGAATGGACATCGCATCCCGATTTGTTTGTATAGGGACCGTTTGTAAGGTCGGCTATCCTCGAATGCCAATTACATTCCACGGCAGATAAGGCATTCAATCCGACCCGGAAACCCCAATTGAAGGCAGGATAGTCTTTGTTCGGAGAAAATTGTCCGTACACCGCAGCCTGCCCCGCCGTCCATAAAAGGCCGGATAAGAAAATAAAGCGGAATAAACGAATGGGTATTATTCTCTTTTTCATTCGGTATCTGTTTGTCTATTTTTACAGCAATACAATGTCTTCTTTCCGGGTCTTCATTTCGCAGTAATGGCATTGAAGCGTCACGTTTGTTTTGTCGATCACGTTGAACCGGGTTTTCATCGGTTCGTTGTTCGTAATGCATTTGGGATTATTGCATTTGACAATCCCGGAGAGTTCGCCGGGCAGGTAGACCAGTTTTTTTTCTACCACTTCGTAGTCGCGAATGATATTTAATTTCACGGAAGGGGCAATCAGGGAGATGCGATTGATTTCGTCCTGTTCGAAAAATTTACCGGCGATTTTCAGGATGCCTTTCTTTCCCATCTTTTTACTGTCCAGACTGCAACCGATCGTTACCGGCGTCTCCAGTTTTTCGACCCCCAGCAGCGATACCACTTTAAACAGTTGTTCGGAAGGGATATGGTCGATTACCGTTCCGTTTTGTAGCGCTGCTACCTGCAATTCTTTTTTACTCATCACTTTGAAAATTAGGAATTAATTATATTCAGAACATTACAAATAATCGCTTGCCGGGCATACACGCCGTTTTTTGCCTGCTCGAAATAATAGGCTTTCGGATTGTCGTCCACATCGCCGTCGATTTCGTTTACGCGCGGCAGCGGGTGCAAAATCCGGAGGTTCTCTTTGCTGTTGTCCAGCATTTTATTATTGAGGACATAGACGTTTTTCACCTTTTCGTATTCCATCAGGTCGGTAAACCGTTCGCGTTGCACCCGGGTCATGTATAAAATGTCCGATTGATTGATTATTTCCGGTGAGAAGTCTGCATGTTCAAAATAATTGATTGCGTTGTCGTCCAGAAATTGCTTGTAAATATCCGGCAATTTCAGTTCTTCGGGCGCCACAAAGTGAAAGACCGGATTGAAATGCGACATCCCGTTGAGTAACGAATGTACTGTGCGGCCGTATTTCAAATCGCCTACCATTGTGATGACCAAATTGTCCAGCGTTCCTTGCGTTTTATAGATGGAATAAATATCCAGCAGTGTTTGCGAGGGGTGTTGATTTGCCCCGTCGCCGGCATTGATGATGGGTATTTCCGTCACTTCGGAGGCGTATCTTGCGGCTCCTTCCAAGTGGTGCCGCATGATGATTACGTCGGCATAGTTGCTTACCATTTTAATCGTGTCTTTGAGCGTTTCGCCTTTAGAGGAGCTTGTTGTGGCGGCATCGCTGAACCCGATGACTCGTCCGCCTAAGCGGTTTACGGCTGTTTCGAAACTGAGGCGGGTGCGTGTGGATGGCTCGAAAAAGAGGGTGGCGCATACTTTCTCTTCTAATAATTTCCGGTTCGGATTCTGCTCAAAGTACGTTGCGCTGCGGACAAGGTGAAGTATATCCTCTTTTGAACAGTCGGCGATAGAAACAAAACTTTCTTTTTTCATTTGCATTGTATGTTTTGGTACAAAAGTAAGCAAAAATTAGGAAAAGGCACGCAGTGTCTTTTATAATTTTAGAGGGCGGCGCAGCCGGACACGCAGTGTCTTTTATAATTTTAAAGAAGTACAATGAAGTTGCTGCACATAGGGACACTGCCTCCCAAAAATACAAAAGCGCCTGCGGCGCCGTGTCCCTTTTATTTTACAAACTTATAGACATACCTTTTGCCGCCGGAAAAAGCAGAGACGACATA
>JAIRSN010000126.1 GCA_031255425.1 Dysgonamonadaceae bacterium | reverse complement strand
ATTCACTCAAGAAGCCTTCCAGTACATCATAGTTGGCTTTGTTTCGCAGCAGCCGTTTCAGGGCATAATCGAAGGAAACGACGACGCGGCCTTCCGGTTGATCAAATGTTTTCATCTGTTTTGTTTTTTATTGGTTCATATAATACACGGATACAAATATACATTATTTCTTTCGATTGCGCGGTTTCCGGAATCAAAATTTGTAGTTGAAGCCAAAACTGAGTAATTCATTTAGTTGAAAGTATTTCAGATCCGGATCCCTTTTCAGTCCTTTGCTGTCGTCGAACCGTCCGTACACGTAAAGGCGGGTTGAAAAATAACGGTTGATCGGCAGGTTTAATTCGTTTTCCGATTCCAGAATCACTTTTTCGTAGTTTGTAAAGTATTTCAGCCGGGAAGTGAAGGTGACCTGCCGGTTGAAATGGACAATGATTTTGGCATTCAGCGTAGAACCCAGGTCCAGCAGGGAATTTTCGCCTTCTTTGATTCCGTAACGGATGGGATCGATCGTTTTGTCTGCCAACCACGTATATTGCAGGGACAAAAGAGAAAGGTCGATGGATAAATTGCACTTTTTGTACTTGTCATTGGGCGACGTTTTTTGCAGTTGGTATTTCATCCCGAAAATACCCATATTGATTTGCAAGGGCGAGAAGATGGAAGAAATGTATTCGTCCGAATTTTCCTTGTAATTTCTCAGCAATTTGGTTTTGACCTCAAGGTTGCTCGAATAAGACCACTTGTCGTTGAATGCTTTGAGCCCGAAATCGGTGTAGGTACGGATCAAATCTTCGCCCAACCGGAAATTCCGCACCGTATCGTTCGAATTGGTGTAAAAGCTCAGTTTCCATTCGACAAAATTGTTGAACCGGACGATTCCCTTTTTGTAACTCGACGTGTAATTCTGGACGCTGAGCAGGTTCAGGTTGCCGACTCCGCCGTCGTACCAGTTTTTGGAAATATAGTTTTGCGAAAATTGCAGCAAGCTGTTTCCGCTGCGTGACCAGTACTGCCGTTTCGGAATGAAGCGGGCGGAACGGTCGATGTCGCCTTTTTCGGTTTCAATTTCGATGGCGAAAATATGCTGGAAGATGTTCGGCTTTATCTTTTCTACCTTCTCCACTTCGCCCGGAAAGTCGGACAATGTATACTTTACGGCGCGCATGTTGTTCTTTAAAAAGCTGCGGTACGCCATTCTCCGCAGGCGGTTGACGGCTTTCTCCGGATCGAAGGGCGGTTCCGGGAGTTTGAAGGCTTGGCGGAGTGCCGGCTCCTTCCGGATCGAATCTTCCGGCAAGGTGACGGAAAAATCATCCGAAATCTTCCCGTCGAAAACGACGGGAAGAAAATACGGATTGAAAGGAAAGCGGTCCTGTGCCGTCAAACAAACCGGACAGGACAAGACCGCCGCCAGCATCAGTAGTGAAATCAATTTTTCTTTATATGGAAAATAATAAAGCATGGTTAAAAAAAAGTTTTTTTATTTCACCAGATCGCCACGCGGTTTTCCTTCGGGACATACAATGCCTGATCCGGCGTAATATCGAACGCATCGTACCAGGCGTCCACCTGGGGCAAGGCGCCGTTTACCCGCCATTTCGCCAGCGAATGCGGGTCGACCTTGGTGAGCCGCAGGATTTCGGCATCGCGGATATTGCTTGCCCAAACCGTTGCATAACCCAGGAAGAAGCGTTGAGCATCGGTGTAACCGTCTATCGGAGCGGGCGTTTCTTTTCCCTTTAAGGTGTTTTGGTAGGCTTGCCACGACACTTGCAACCCGCCCTGGTCGGCAATATTTTCGCCCAAGGTATAGCGTCCGTTGGCGTGGACGGTGTCCAATACGACGATGCGGTCGAAGCAGTCGACCAAGACTTGCGCCCGTTCTTTGAAGCGGTTGGCATCTTCGGCGGTCCACCAGTCTTTCAGGTTGCCGTCCTTGTCGTATTGCCGTCCCTGGTCGTCGAACGCATGTGTCATTTCGTGCCCGATCACCACGCCGATGGCGCCGTAATTAACGGCATCGTCCGCATCTATATTGAAAAACGGCGGCTGAAGGATGGCGGCAGGAAAACAGATTTCGTTGGTTGTCGGATTGTAATAGGCATTCACCGTTTGCGGATTCATAAACCATTCGTCCCGGTCGACCGGCTGATTGAACTTGCCGATCATGTAATCGAAATCAAAATTATTGGAACGCACGATATTTTCCACGTACGATTCTTCTACATTAATATCCAACTTGGAATAATCCCTCCACTTGTCGGGATAACCGATCTTGACATGGAAAACGCCCAGCTTTTCCTGCGCTTTTTCCTTTGTTTCTTCGCTCATCCACGGGAGATTGGTGATTCGTTCGCTCAGGGAAACCTGGAGATTCTGCACCAAGTTCAACATTTTTTCCTTGGCTGCCGGGGGAAAATACTTTTCGACATAAAATTGCCCGACGGCTTCTCCCAATCCGCCGTCTATCACGTTGACGGCACGTTTCCAGCGTTCCTGTTGCTGTTCTTTTCCCGACAAAGTTTTCCCGAAAAATTCAAAAGTAGCATCCGAATACGCATCGCTCAAAAAAGAAGACGAAGCGAGAATCGCATTCCACGATAAATAATACTTAATATCGGTCAACGAAGCGCTTGCCAGCACTTTATTGACCTCGGAAAGGGGTTCCGCCTGCGAAAGGTTCAATTCCTGAATCCCTTTGATTCCAATGGTTTGAAAGAACAACGGCCAGTCGATGCAGGAAACCTTGCGCGCCAATTCTTCGACCGTGATTTTGTGATAATTCATCACCGGGTCGCGCAGTTTTTCGCGGGGGAAAGCGGCTTTTGCCAGTTGCGTTTCGATCGCCATCGTTGCCGCCGAAGCCTTGGCAGCTTCTTCGGGCGCGTATCCCGACAGGACGAACAACTGCTCTACCAATTCGATGTATTTGGTGCGGATTTCCGTTGCTTTTTCCGTTTTTTCCAGGTAATAGTCGCGGTCGGGCAGGGAATAACCTCCCTGATAGAGGTGGAAAATATTGATGGCGCTGTTCCTGTCGTCGGCAGACACGAAGGGATGAAAGAAGGGCGACATCCCATCGCGGAACATGCCGGCAAGGACGGCGGTTAGTTCCGATTTATCGCTGACAGCCTGGAGTTTATTGAGGTAGGGCAAGAGAGGCGTTGCGCCTTCCGCGTTCAGGCGGACACTGTCCATCGCCAGGGCATAGAGGTCGCCGATTTTTTGCGCCACGCTTCCGGGTTGATGGGTTTGCAGGGAGAGTTCGTTGATTAAATTCTTCACCTGTTCGCGGCTTTTTTCCCGCAGGGCATCGAATGTACCGAAACGGGCATATTCGGGTTTCAGGGGATTCGAGGCGAGCCATCCGCCGCAGGCAAATTGATAAAAATCATTTCCCGGAACGGCGGAAGGATCCAGGTTTTCGAGGCTGATTCCTTTCACGGTTTCCTTTTTGTTCTCTTTACAAGCAGATAATGTAACTACAATGATTGCTAAAAAAATAATTTGTTTTTTCATGATTTTACTAAAAATTATTTGGGTATAAAATGGTAACAAAGATAGCACAAAATCCACAATTACACATCATCCCCCCCTGTTAAAAAGCAAGGGGGCTGAATCCATCAACCCCCGGCGCTTTTACAGGCAGACAGCTTCTGTCTGGTTGTGAATGCTCAGTTTCGCTTGCAGCGGACGCTAAATAAAAGGGATTTGGGGTAAGGCACGGGCGACACTCCATTTGATTTCTCCCATAAGATAAATAATTCTGCAAAAAGGTCTTCTTCCGTGCCCGCACCACTGCTCGACCAGAAAAATGCATGAGAACCATACCCCCCCGCAGCGCCCGCAGCGGTGGCGCCCACAAGCAGTACATCGAAGCCGTTTGCATCGCTTGCATTGCTGGTGCCTTTGGAATCTATCCCATTCACCCACACCTGGCTTTTCATCTTTTGCCCGTGATTTCCGAAAAAATGATCATTTCCAGGTTCTGTATAATCTACCGGCCCGATGTCCGAATACACTCCGATAGCGCTTCCGGCAATAACGTGTTCCAATTCCTGCCATTCCGCAGCCGTTGGCAAATGCCAGCCTGCGGGACAGATTCCCTGCCGGTTCTTCGGATTCGGATCCGCATCCTCCGGAGCAGTCCCGGCATTGGCTGCCGCCCAAGTATAGAGCAGCCCGTATTCCGGGTGATTTCCGGCGTCCAGGATAGTGGGCTCAGCGTTCGGATAATAATAGTAAGGGAGATTTTCGTCCCCGGTATTTGTTCCGGCTGTCACCGTCTGCTTGTCGTTCCGTGTCGACCGCAGGTTCTGCGTCATCCAGCAGCCCGCTGTGCCGAAATGCGCCGAGAGATACGTATTTCCCTCATAATCCTTTACTTCGTCCGGGCAGGAAGCGCTGTAAAGCAACACCCACGCGGCACCGGTCCAAACATAAATCCCCACGCCGTCCAGCACGCTCGCGGTGTTGTACACAACCATTCCGGTGGCGGATTCCTTTACACTGTCGAAATTTCCGGTTCCTTCTTCCGGCACCAAAATAAATTCGCCGGGCGTAATTCCCAACGCCACATTCGGCAGCAACAACCCCAAATTCGCTCCCGCGGCGGGCGCTAAATCCAGAATCGCCCCGTCGTGCGGTTCCCCGTTTGCCCGTTCGCCGATCAACACTTGCGCTTTCACACTTGCCGCGCCTGTCATGACAAGCGCCAACACTAAAATCAATGATTTCTGTTTCATCTTTCTTTTTTTTATATATAATGATTACTGATTTCCTGTTTCTTTCTTTTTATCCGGTTCCGGTAAAGACAACTCCCGCTTTATAAACATGAGATGCAACTGTTGTTGCGTAATAAATGACTCGGCAGTACAGGATTTGGATGGGTTTGTGTTCAAAAAAAGTTGCCTTTACCTTTTTCCGGAATTTCTTATGTGTTTTTTATCTGTTTCGTTGTTGTTTATTGTGCTTCCTGTGTCCCGAAAGTGAAGCTATTTAAAAATGCGAAGCGCGGGATTTATAACTTTATTCGTATCTGAGGTCTTCAACTACCCTATTGGCAAACAAGTTACACCCACGCATCTGACGTGAGCGCCTACTTACTTATTCTTGCCAATATTGAAATTGTTGAAGTTTCAGATAGAAGAATAAAAGCGAACGCTTTCTTTAATTATGTAATATCAACTCTTTTTTTCTGTTTCTTATTTTTCTGTTTCTATTTAAAACTGCACAAAAGTACTAAGATTCTTCGAAAATAAAAAACAGACACGCAGTGTCTTTTGTTTTTTTGAAGCAATAAGGCAAAAAAGAGCGATCAGAAGTAACTTTCCAACTGAATTCTTACTTCCGCCCGCCGCCGGAAGTAACTTTCCAACCGTATTCTTACTTCCGCCCGCCGCCGGAAGTAACTTTCCAACCGTATTCTTACTTCCGCCCACCGCCGGAAGTAACTTTTCAACTGAATTCTTACTTCCGCCCACCGCCGGAAGTAACTTTTCAACTGAATTCTTACTTCCGCCCGCCGCCGGAGGTTGCTTTCCAACTGAATTCATGGTTGCGGAAGCTCCCGAAAACAAAAAAAATAAATTGAATTACCTATTAAATTCTTAAACGGCGCAACCGCTTGGAACAAGGAGGTAATCTATGCTTTTTCAGACGACCTCCTCTTTGTTGTAAAACGGAAAATCCTTTTGGCTGCGAACTTGTAATGCTTCTAATCTCTTTGTATCTAAAATTATACGCATTTGCACTTGCAGAGTTGAATAAATTTTCAACTTCCCATTTTGCCTATTTAACCATTTTCAGGCTTTCGTCGCCGCATTTGACTACATAGAAGCCGTTGGGTAAATGGGAAGTATCTATTTTGTTGGTTCCGGCGTAAAGCGTGCTCTTATATACGCATTGTCCCGAGAGGTTGTAGATGTTGATTGGTTGTGTTGTGGGAATGTGGACTATGAGATAATTGGTAAATGGGTTTGGGTAGATGGAGAATAGGGGGGTGGGATTGTTTAGTGTGGTGGGGGGAACGACGGTGACGGTGCAGGAGGCGGTATAGCCGCCGTCGGCGGTGGTGACGGTGATGACGGCTTCGCCCCAATTCCATTCCGTGGTTACCTTTCCG
>JAIRSN010000055.1 GCA_031255425.1 Dysgonamonadaceae bacterium | reverse complement strand
AAAGTTATTTTTGTTATCAAAGCGGACACTATTAATGTATCAGGTTATTTTCCGGATACTTAACAAAAAGCAATAACTTTTCGGAACGGCTTCTTTATTTTTGTCCGGCGCTTCTGAATAAGAAAGAAGACCCGAAAAATATTAATGATTGCTTAATCCATACTTTATGATAGAATGCGCTTTTCTTCCATTGTTCAGGATTCTGACAGGTTTTATATTTCTTCTAAGTACATGACAAAACTTTCTAATAATCGCTAAATTTCATTTGCTCAAAAGGAGTTGTCTTATGTCATGTTTATATTGTGTGGTCTTTACCGCGCCGGATTTTGAGACAGGGGAAGTAAAAGCACCCTGCCGGTCTGTTTGGCGTTTCCCACGCCGGAATTGTAGTAGCCAGTCAAATAGCACATTACAACGATTTCCGTCCCTCATTAAAGGCAAAAACGCGAAATAAAATCCATCCCGATTATGGAGGAGAATAAAATTTGTTTTAACTTTGCTTAAAAATAATATTATTTCACTTTCAAATGATGAAGAAAATTATCGCGCTTACAGGAATTGCCGTTTTGATGTTTTCGTGCAATATAGCCCAACAGGTATTGGAAACGTATCAATTAACCCAGTGCAAGTATGATTACAATTCTATCTCCGGATTGACTTTGGCCGGAATTAATTTACAGGGTTCGACGAATTCATCTGCCCTGAATCCGCTCCATCTGGCCGCTCTGACCACTGCTTTTTCTTCCAAAGACGGCTCATTGCCCCTGAGTTTCACGCTGAACTTGGATGTTGCCAACCCGGGTATCCAAACCGCCCTGCTGAACGGGCTGGAATATGTCCTCGAAATTGATAGCCGCGAAATGACCGCCGGTTCTTTGGAACAAAAATTGCAAATCGACGGCGGGAAAAAAGCCGTTTTGCCTATCAAAATGTCATTCGACCTGAAAAAAACACTCAGCGGAGAATCGCTGGAATCAATCAAAAATCTGGCGTTCAATTTTGCCGGAATAGGAAATAAACCCAGCAATGTGACCGTCCGCCTGAAACCGAATATGATGATCGGGAACCACCTCATTCCCAGTCCAAGCTATATTCCAATCACCTTCCAAATAAAAAAATAGCAGCCAAGCGGCATCCGCCGGCAGCGCCGATTTTTTCCCGAAATAAATAGGCATTTTGTAATTTTTGGATTACTTTTGTCCAGCCGCTGGCAGATGAGATAGTTAATAGAACATTATTTCCTTAAGTAATTGTAATTTATGTCGGAATTCAAGCTCTTTTATCATCGGGACGAAGCGATAAAAGTAAGTCGCAGTTTAGAGTTTCTGAAAAAAACGCCTACCGATCAGTTTTTCTGGATCGATCTGAACAATGTGGATGAAGAAGTAGAAGCCCAATTGGAAGATTTTCTTAAGATTTATATTCAGGAAGAAGAAGAGATGATTGAGATCGAAACATCGTCCCGCTACATCGAAACGCGCGATACATTGGTCGTTAACGCCAACTTCCTGATGAATAATTACGAGAAAAGTCCGGTTTCTTTCATATTGAAAAACGATATTCTGATTTCCGTTCGCAACGAAGAACTGGGGTCGTTTACGGAAACGGTTAAAAAAGTATTTGCCAGCCCCGAAAATTATCCGACAGGCTACCATGTATTTCTCACCTTGCTGGAAACCCGGATCGAATATGATGCGGATATGATCGAAGAAATCACGCGCGAAATCACGCATTTAAGTAACAGTATACAGGACGCGGACGAAGATGCGTTGTTGGAAATCAAAAACTTGCAGGAACGGACCATGCTGTTTCGGGAAAACACAATCGATAAACAGCGGGCGGTATCCAACATGTTGCGGAGCAACCTCGTGCCGAACGATTTGCGTCCCAAGCTGACCATCCTGATCAAGGACATCAATTCGCTTTTGGAACACATCCGCTTCAGCTTCGACCGGCTGGACTACCTGCAAGACACCTTCCTCGGCTTTTTGAATATCGAACAAAACAAGACCATCAAGATTTTTACAATCGTCACCGTAATCTTCATGCCCCCAACGCTTATTTCGAGCGTCTACGGGATGAACTTCGACATACCGGAATTGCGGTTGGGCGTATGGGGATATATCCTGTCGCTTTGCCTGATGGCTACCTCCGTCATCGCCATTTTAATCTTTTTCCGGAAAAAGAAATATTTGTAAGCGCTAAATCATGGCAGAAATAATAGCGGCAATAAGTTCGTGGATCTGGGGTTGGGCGTTCGTCGGTTTTTGCCTGGCAACCGGATTGTACTTTTCTTTCCGGACCCGCTTCCTTCAAGTGCGTTACCTCCGGACAATGGTATCCTTACTCTTTCGGGGAAAATCGTCCCAGTCGGGCATCTCTTCTTTTCAGGCCTTCGTGCTTGCCTTGTCGGGGCGCGTAGGCACCGGAAACATCGCCGGAGTAGCGACCGCCATCGCATTGGGTGGTCCGGGCGCCGTCTTCTGGATGTGGGTCATCGCTTTTCTGGGTGCCGGAACAGCTTACGTCGAGGCTTCTCTCGGACAAATCTACAAGGAAAAAATCGACGGGAACTACCGCGGCGGCCCGGCATACTATATATTGAAGGGAATGGGCGCCAGATGGTACGCCGTTGCCTTTGCCGTCATCTCCATCCTCTCGCTGGGGATTTTCATGCCCGGCGTACAAGCCAACGCCATTTGCAACGCATTCGATACCGCTTTCGCAATGGATGTGCGCCTGACGGCGGGAATCATTGTATTCCTCCTGTCGCTCATCATCTTCGGGGGTGTGAAACGAATCGCCAGAGTTGCGGAAATCATCACGCCTTTTATGGCGATCGCTTACCTGCTGATCGCGCTGACGATACTTGCACTTAATTACCAGCACATTCCGGCGATGTTTATGTTGATTCTCAAAAGCGCTCTGGGCGTTCATCCCGCCTTGGGCGGTATCACCGGCGCAGCAATCAGCATGGGCGTCAAGCGCGGTATCTTCTCGAACGAAGCCGGTCAGGGAAGCGCGCCACATGCGGCAGCGGCAGCCGAAGTGTCCCACCCGGCGGAACAGGGATTCGTTCAAGCCTTTTCCGTCTATGTCGACACGCTTTTGGTTTGTTCGGCGACCGCTTTTATCATCCTTATAACAGGCATGTACCGGGTCTACGATTCGGCTGCGGCGACAAATATCGTGGCGGACGGTTTGGGACTGCCTGCCGGAATAAACGAATACGGCCCTGTCTATACGCAGTTGGCCATCGATGCGCATATTCCCGGCTTCGGGTCGGCATTTGTGGCGCTGGCGCTTTTCTTTTTCGCTTTCACCACGATTATGAGTTATTATTTTCAGGCGGAAACCAACGTTTATTTTCTTTTCAGGAAAAACAAAACGAGCGTATATGCCGTCAACACATTGCGCTTGGGGATACTGTGCATTACTTTTTTTACCGCAATCAATACCATGACACTGGCTTGGGACATGGCTGATATTGGCGTGGGACTGATGGCGTGGTTTAATCTGATTGCGATTCTCCTGTTGCAGAAAGTAGCCCTTAAAACCTTTGCCGATTACGAGGACCAGGTGAAAAGGGGGGTGGCAAAGCCTGCTTTTCATCCGGAAAAGCTGAATATCAAAAACGTCAGCGAATGGAATACGACGGAAAACAATTCTTAAAATAAAAAATATGAGAAAAACTGTATTTATCATTGTGTCATTTTGTCTGTTAGCGGTTTCCTGCAAGAAAGAATCCGCCGAAACAGCAACCTTATCCGGCTTATGGCCTTCCAAGTTTGAGTTCCGCACGGACGAGGGGAACGTCAACCGTTTATATGTGATGAAAAACGCGAAAGGGATGGAAGTTACGGTGATTAACACCGGCGCGCGCATCGTTTCGGCGACGCTCCCCGACAGGGACGGCAACAACCGGAATGTGGTGCTGGGTTACGACAGCATTGCTCCCTACTTGCAACTGGGCGATTATTTCGGTGCCATCGTCGGACGCTACGCCAACCGCATCGCCGGTGGAACATTCGAACTCGACCGGGTGACTCACCGCGTAAGGCAGAACGAAGGAAAAAACACCTTACATGGTGGTGTGCGCGGGTTTGCCTCCCGGTATTTCGCCATCGAACAGCCGGACGGACAAACCTTGATCTGTTCCTACTTTTCCAAAGCGGGAGAAGAAGGTTTCCCCGGCAACTTAAAGGTGAGAGTCACCTACACGCTTAGCGATGAGAACGCCTTTGCCATTCATTATGAGGCGACAACCGATCAGGCAACGCTTGTCAACCTTACCAATCATGCTTATTTCAACCTGTCGGGGACGGATGCCGGGACGGTTGGCGATCAATCGCTTTTCATTGATGCGTCGGCCTATACGCCCACGAAAGAAGATCTGATTCCGACCGGCGAAATAGCGAAAGTGAAGGGCACGCCCCTGGATTATACGACATTAAGACCAATCGACGTTGATTATCCCTACGATTTGAACTACGTGTTGAACACGCCGGGAGACATGACTCGCCCGGCGGTGAAACTGGTCAGCTCTTCCACCGGCGTCAGCATGGATATATATACGACGGAACCGGGAATCCAACTCTATATCGACAAGGAAAGACCGTCTCTGTGCCTGGAGCCGCAACATTTCCCCGATTCGCCCCATCATCCCGGTTTCCCGGCAACGATTCTCCGGGTCGATTCGGTTTACAGCAGCCAAACGATTTATAAATTCGGCGTGGAGTAAAGCAGGGGGGAAAGCGTAAGTATCACAAAAGCGCAGGGGATTGTTTCTCTGCGCTTTTGCTTTTTTGATTTTATGCCGGAAAATCATACCTTTGCATCCAAATAATAGTTAAAAATTATGCATATTTCGATTACAGGTGATTTGGGTAGCGGTAAGAGTACGGTAGCTAAAAGTCTTTCGGAGATTCTACATTTCCCCTATCTCTCCATGGGTTTGATTCAACGGCAACTCGGGCAGGAACGCGGGATGAATACCCTCGAATTCAATAAGTTCGCCCAGGAACACCGGGAAATTGATGAGTATATCGACCAAAAACTCAGGGATATTAACGACCTGCAAACCGAGTCGTTTATCCTTGATTCGCGGCTCGCCTGGCACTTTGTGAAACAGTCATTTAAGGTCGACCTGATGGCTGCCGGCGAGGTCGCCGCGCTCCGGGTCTTCAAGGATGAACAGCGCATCGCGGAACCGTCTGCCAAAAACCTGCTCGATAAAATGAACGACCAGAAGGAACGTCTCCGTATCGAACGCGCCCGTTTCGAGAAACATTACGGCGTCAAACCCAGCCTGTTCCGGGATTTTGATGCGATTGTCGATACTTCTTCCGCCTCGGTTCCGGAGGTCACGACGCTGATTTTAACTTTGTACCGGCATTTTGAAAGGCAGGAGCCGTTTAATAAATGGTGGCTGTCGCCGCACCGGATTTTTCCGACCAAAAACGTCCCGCCGGAACCCGTCCCCGCCGGAAAAAATACAGTCATCTCCCCGGATAACAACGGGTTGACCGGGCAAACGCCCATTCACTGTGTCTTGTACAACAAAGAGTTCTTTGTCGTGAAGGGACACCAACGGCTGAGCGACTGCCTGACGCAGCACATTCCTTTTGTCCCGGTCGTTCTGCTGGCAAAAAACAATGAACCCATTGCTGCTGCGCCGGTTGCGGCGGATTTCAGAATGGATTCATTCGATACTCAATGGATAGACCGGTGGGAAAAGCGACACGGCTTCCGGTTTTTCCATTATCCTCCGGCAACCCTGTAACGCCTCGCTTGCACACGGCTAATAAGAGGTAAAACAGCCTCTTACACCGCCGGTTTCACAATATTAAAACGCATAAACGTCTTCCCCTCGTACGCACCCTTGCCGTGAATGACGACCAACGCCGTCCCAACGCGGTTATTATCCTGGTAAGAAAGCACATAGTCGACCGTAAAGACCAGTTTTTTCCCTCCGTAAAACACTTCCGGCAACACGATGACCGGTTCGCCCGCATAAACCTGGTTCGGAATGCTCCGGATGTTTGCCTTGCCGATGTTTTTCTTCGCGTGCAAGTGATTGTGGCTCTTGTTCTTGTTATAGGCGATCAGGTAGTTCAACCTACGGATAAACTTCGTGCAGTCGTCTTCGCCGTAGAGCGCCGTGTAAGCCATGATCAGCTTGACGATGTTGTGGTAAACGGCGTCGAGTTGCTTGCGGACATCGCGCAACCGTCCCTCCGGCCGGGCGGTAAATTCCGATTGGCGCCGGTTAAACAACTGCCGGAACTCGTCCTCCGCGGCGGCAAGTTCCTCGACCCAGTCGGTCAGCTCGAGCCGCGCGACCATCGGCGCGTATTTCTCCCCGCGCAGTTCGCCGACGAAGATTGTAATAGCCGACGATTCTTCCTTGTACGCCTTCTTTTCGATTTCGTTGCGGAACGACTTGATCACGATGTTGAGTATTTTCGCCGCCTCCGCCTTCTCCGGATCGAAATGCCGGAGATTCGCCCGGACGGAGGTATTAAACCCGACCACGGCACGGTCGCGCCGGCGGTCTGCATCGGCAATCTTTTCGGTGTAAAAACTTTTGACCATCGCGTCGACCAACTGCCCTTCAACGTCAAGGAGTTCATTCAACTCCGGCAGTAACGGAGAAACGATGTCCGCCACCTTGGGATGCTTTTTCAGTAGCTCCGCCACATCCAGCATAAACTGGTAATGCGTTTCAGCGCGGGCATGATACAAATAAAAAGTATTAATCTTCATCTTGTTCTCAACCTTTAATAATGAAATATTTATCGACAACCTGTCTAATTATTTAGACAGCAAAAAAACTATATTTTCAACCCGTCTAAATGTTTAGACGGCAAAAAAACTACATTTTCGACCCGTCTAAATGTTTAGACGGTAAAAAAACTATGTTTTTAACCCGTCTAAAATTTTAACACTACAAAAATAATATTCTTTTTCCGAAATAAAAAATGAGACCGCCTCTCGCGAAGGCTGGGGTCCGGGTTTTGGTAGCGCACCGGCGACCCGGAGTCACGCGGATGCAAGATGGGAGTCCACGAAAGGGGCAGCGCAGCCGTTTTTATGAAGCAATGTATCCTGGTCAACCCGTTCCGGTTCGTGTGGACAGGTGGGGGGCTTCTGCCCACACCTGGGTTATTCGACCCTTTCAGGGTCAGGAGGAGAGAGGGACACATGCTCTCCCCGGGTTTGCACCCGGGGTTACTCATAGTGCCTGTTGCACAACTCAGCACGCCCACGGACAAATTTGTATATTCGGTTAAAAATGAGTAACTTTACCGTATAAAATTCAATCATATGCAAGGCTCAAAATCATATCAGGAAAAGTTGTTTGTAAGTTTTCGGTTA
>JAIRSN010000046.1 GCA_031255425.1 Dysgonamonadaceae bacterium | reverse complement strand
GTTCCGGTAAAAGCAACTCCAACTAACTATAAACATGAGAAAGAAATCTGTTTGCGTAACGAATAACAAGTTGCCTTTACCTTTGCCGGAAAGAATTATATTCTGTGTATATGTTTCATTGCTGTGTTTGGGCTTCCTGAGTCCCGAAAGAGAAGCGATTTAAAAAATAATGAAGCGGGGACTTGTAACTTTATTCGCTTTTAGAGGTCTTCAACTACCCACAGTAACAAATAAGTTGCCCACGCTTCCTACGCGAGCGTTTACTTACTTATCCTTGTCACTGTTGAAATTGTTGAAGTTTCTAAAAGCAAGAATAAAAGCTAACGCTTTCTTTAATTAATTATGTATTTTAATTGGTTTCCACGCCTTAATCAGCTTTTTGTTAAAAGAAACCGCGCAAAAGTAGTGAAAATCTTTGAAAGCAAAAAATAAATTAAAATAAATCCGGGGCAAACGCATTATAAAAGAGGCACAGAATGCAGCATCCTGCGTTTCCACCTTATACAGGTGTAATTGTCTGAACTGTGATTTATATGATTTATGTGAGAAAACATCCGTGCACGTATTATCCTATACCTGTATATAATGAATAATGAAACGCACAATGCTGGGGCATCGCACACTCTACGACCCGGGGTTACTCATATTCAACCCTCCGGGTTGCCCCCCCCCGTTCATAATTAAGAAAATTTTTGTATTTTTGCGACACATAGATTTACACGAAATAACATTTTCACAATGACAAAAATATTTCTTTCCGTCTATTCTTATTTTCTTTCGCGGCGGCGGTACCTCTTTGTATGGGCGGCATTGCTGATGATCGGGATGGCGTTCGCCTGTTTCCGGTTGGACTACCGGGAGGATATTGCCGAATTTCTTCCCGGCAGGAAGGCGAACGAGCGTATCCATGCGGTGTATCAGCATATCGGGAACTCGAACCGTTTGATCGTCAGCTTTTCCGGGGAGGATCCGGGGACGATTATCGAGTCTGTTGATTTTTTCGTCCGCTTGCTGACCGAACGCGACAGCTTGCACCGGATCCCGGAAATCATCGCGCAGGTAGACGAATCGCGGATTTTCGAACAAATGTCGTTTATCCGGCAAAACGCGCCGTATTTCCTGACGGAAGAAGACTATGCCCGCCTCGATACCCTCCTGTCCGTGCCGCGGATTGCGTCGCAAATCAGGGAAAACAAACGCCTCCTGATGCTGCCTTCGGGGAGCCTGCTGAAGTCGCATATCCAGTCCGACCCGCTGAATCTCTTTTCGCACTTGCTGTTGCGGATGAAAGATTTCCAGGCAGGCGAAGCGGCGAACCTGAACGACGGCTACCTCTTTTCGCCCGACGGGAAAAGGGGAATGGTCTTCCTGACATCCCCTTACGGCGTCAGCGAGACGGCGAAAAACGGCGACATCCTCGCCTTGGTCGATCCGGTCATGCGGGAAACGGAACAGCATTTCCCCGAAGTCCGGGTGAGTTGTTTCGGGGCGCCGGCGATTGCCGTCACCAATGCCGGACAGATAAAGAAAGACAGCCTGTTAGCCATTGCGCTGTCGGTCGTCCTGATCTTCGTCCTGCTGATTTACTTTTTCCGCAACGCCCGCAACATCGCCCTGATATTCCTTTCCGTCCTCTTTGGCTGGCTGTTTGCGCTGGCTTTGCTTGCCCTTTTCAAGGGGAGCATCTCCATTATTGCCATCGGCATCGGGTCTGTATTTGTCGGGATTGCCATCAATTATCCGCTGCATCTTATCGACCATCTCCGGCGCCAACCCAATGGAAGACAGGCGTTGAAAGAGGTCGTTCCGCCCTTGCTGACGGGAAATATTACGACGGTGAGCGCCTTTCTCAGCTTGGTGTTCCTCCGTTCGGACGCCATGCGCGACCTGGGGCTTTTCGGTTCCCTGCTCCTGGTCGGGACCATCCTCTTTGTGTTGATTTTCCTGCCGCACCTGGTGAAAATCCGTCCCGGCGAGGCGACACACGAGCGCCTGCTTTTCGAACGGCAGGCGGCTTTTTCGCCCGAAAAGAAAAAGGCGGTGGTGATTCCTGTGCTTCTGCTGACGCTTTTATTCCTCTACCTGAGCCGCTTCACCGCTTTCGATGCGGATATGAACAACATCAACTACATGACCGCGCAGCAGCGGGAAGACATGCACTATTTCCGGCAATCGCTGGAGAAAAAAGAGCGCGACGTGGTCTATTTTATTTCCGAAGGACAATCCCTCGACAGCGCCTTGACCGTCTACGAGCGCAACACCGCCCTGCTCCATTCCCTGCGGCAGGAGGGAACGATTGAGAGCATCGCCGGCATTGGCTCGTTTCTCGCTTCGAAGGCGGAACAGCAGCAACGCCTGGACCGATGGAACCGCTTCCGGGAAACGCACCGGGAGCAGATTATCCGGGAAACCGAAAACGCCGCCCGGCACGAAGGGTTCAAACCCGGCGCGTTCGATTCGTTTTTCCGCCTGCTCGAAACGGAGTTCACGCCGCAGGACGAGTCGTATTTCGCCCCGTTGACCTCCCTGCTTGCCGCTAACTATATAATAGAAAGGGATGGCAAAACGATGCTCGTCGACCTGCTGTATTGCGAAAACGGAAAAACCGCCCGGCTGGAAAGCGCCCTGGCGGACGGAAAGGCGGGCGACTCCTTCTTCTTCGATGCCCGCGACACCGGGCAGCGGATGGTAGACGCCCTTTCCGGCGACTTCAACTACGTGCTTTTCCTCTGCGGGCTGATTGTGTTCCTTTTCCTGACGTTTTCCTTCGGGCGGCTCGAGCTGAGCCTCCTGTCGTTTTTACCCCTTGCCGTGGGCTGGATATGGATACTCGGATTGATGCAACTGGGCGATATTCGCTTCAATATTGTCAACATTATTCTGGCAACATTCATCTTCGGGCAGGGCGACGACTACACGATTTTCATCACCGAAGGGCTGATGCACGAGTACGCCTACCGCCGCCGGATGCTTGCGTCCTACAAAAACAGCATCCTGCTCTCCGCCCTGATCATGTTTACCGGCATCGGCACCCTGATTTTCGCCCGGCACCCGGCTTTGCGGTCGCTGGCGGAGGTGACGGTCGTCGGCATGTTTTCGGTTGTCCTGATGGCGTACCTGATTCCGCCGCTCGTTTTCCGCTGGCTGACCGGAACCAAAAAAGGCTTGCGCCCGGTGCCCATCACCTTCAAGCGCCTCCTTTTTTCCGTCTATTCCTTCCTGGCTTTTCTGGCGGGAAGCGGGCTGATAACCCTCGCCGGCTTTTTCCTGCTGGGATTCGGACGGAAGACGGAGGAGAACAAGCGGCGTTACCATGCCCTGTTGTGCCGGGTGTCGCGCTTTGTCACTAAACGGATTCCGGGCGTGCAATTCAATTACGAAAACCGGTCCGGCGAGACCTTTGAAAAGCCGGCGGTGATTATCAGCAACCATCAGTCGCACCTGGATTTGATGTGCATCCTGCGGCTGACCCCCCGCCTGATTATCCTGACCAACGACTGGGTGTGGAACAATCCTTTTTACGGCAGGCTGATTAAGTATGCCGACTTCTATCCGGTTTCCAACGGCATCGAAAACAGCCTGAAGGCGCTCTCCGACCGGGTGCGGAACGGCTATTCGGTTGTCGTCTTTCCGGAAGGCACCCGCTCGGCGGACGGTTCGATCCGGCGCTTTCACCAGGGCGCGTTCCATCTGGCGGAAAAACTGAACGTAGACCTCTTGCCGGTCTTTATTCACGGAGCGAGCGATGTATTGCCCAAAAACGATTTGATGTTGCGGGAAGGAAGCCTGCGCGTAGTGGTGCATCCGCGCATTCCGCCGGGCGACACCCGCTACGGGACGGATTGCCTCGCCCGGACAAGGGAGGTCCGGCTGTATTACCGCCGGACGTATGCCGCCCTTTGCCGGCAGGTGGAAACGGCAGCCTATTTCAGCCGGTTTGTTTTGCACAACTATTTGTACAAAGGCGCTGCCATTGAGCGGAATGTCCGTGCGATCCTGAAACAGAACGCGGACTATTCCCCCTGGATCGATACCTACGAAGGCGGCGGCAGGGTTTGGGTGGAAAACAGCGGCTACGGCGTGTTTGCCTTCCTTTTCGCCCTGGTTCACAAGGCGGTTCAGGTCGTCGCCACCGAGGACGACGGGGACAAAGCGGCGCTGCTGGAGCATTGCGCCGGGAAACCCGCTAACCTGCTTGTGTGCAAAAGGACGGCAGTGCCGGCGGCATCCGCTTTCGACGCGGTTTTTGTATTGAAGGAAGATCAAATAATACATTTCAGTAAGAATGGATAAACATGTAATCATCATCGGAAGCGGTCTGGGCGGCCTGACCTGCGGTTATATCCTGGCGAAAAACGGCTACCGCGTGAGCCTGTTTGAAAAGAATGCCCGGCTGGGCGGTTGCCTCCAGACGTTTACGCGCGGCGGGGCGAAATTTGAAACCGGGATGCACTACATCGGCGGCATGGATCCGGGGCAAAACCTGCACCGTTTCTTCCGTTACCTTTCGCTGCTGCCGGATGTGGAGCTGTGCGCTTTGGACAGGATGGCTTACGACGTGATTTCCATTGCCGGCAAACGCTTTGCCTTTGCCAACGGGCAGGAAAATTTCGTGGAAACCCTGGCGCAACATTTCCCCGGCGAACGGAACAACCTGCAAAACTATTACCGGACCATCGAGCAGGTTGCCCTCCATTCTCCCTTGTACACGCTTCAGTACAGTCCTTCGCTGAACCTGCTCAACCCGGATTACATCAAAAAGAGCGCCGACGCATTGATTGCCTCCACGATCGGGCATCCCTTGTTGCGGCAGGTTGTGGCGGGGAATGTTCCGCTTTACGCCGGCGTGGAGGGGCGCACCTCGTTCTACATCCACGCCTTTATCAATCATTTTTACAACCAGAGCGCCTGCCGGATTGTCGGGGGCAGCGCGGTCATTGCGCAGTCGCTGGTGCGGTCGATCCGCGCGATGGGCGGCTCCGTCCACGCCGCCTCGCCGGTGGCCGCCATTCATTGCGACCGGGAGAAAGCTACCGGTATTTCCCTGGAAAACAAGGAGAAAATCGCCGGCGATTACATCATTTCGGGCATCCATCCGTTGCGCACCATCGAGTTGCTGGAGACGCCGCTTATCCGCAAGGCGTACCGCGACCGTATTTTGAAGTTGAAGCATACGGCGTCTAATTTCACGGTCTATATCCGGTTCAAAAAGGCGGCGGTGCGTTACCTCAATTCCAACTTTTACCATTACAACGGTGACCGCGTGTACGGTTGCGAGAACTATACGCAGCAGGATTGGCCCAAAGGATTCCTCTACATGCACCATTGTTCTTCTCCGGCGCCGGAATATGCGGAATCGGCAGTGATTCTGTCGTATATGAATTTCGAAGAAGTCGCCCGCTGGCAGGGCACGCGCACCGGCAACCGGGGAGCGGATTACGAGGAGTTCAAACGGCGGAAAGCCGAGCGCCTGCTGGACGCATTGGAGCAGCAGCTCCCCGGAACCCGTTCCGGCATAGCGCAATACTACACCTCTACGCCGCTGACTTACTTAGACTACACGGGAACGGAAGAGGGGTCGATGTACGGACGTCTCCGCGACTGTTCGGAACCGGTTCAGAACGTGGTTTCCCAACGCACCAAAGTCCCGAACCTCTTTTTGGCCGGGCAAAACACTAATTCGCACGGGGCGCTTGGGGTGATTATCGGTGCGATTATCACTTCGGGCGAGTTGTTGGGCGTCCGCACGATTATGCAGCAAATAAAGGAGTGACACATTACCCATTAGAGGAACCTCACCACCCACACACGACCCTGAAAGGGTCGAATAACCCAGCCCAGGGCGTTCGCCCCGGGGCGCGAGGTGTGTGGATTATCGTCCTATGCATATATTATATTAGGAAGAATATAATAAATCGGAAGAATGAACGTTTAGATAATATCATGAAACTATTATTTTTTTCCTTTCGGGATAAACCCGAAAACGTCCCAAGCAAATTTTCACGGTTTCCGGGTCACCCGGAAAGACTCCCAGGCAAATTTTCACGGTTGTGGGGTGACCCCACAAACGCCCCAGGCAAATTTTCACGGTTGTGGGGTAATCCCACAAACGCCCCGGGCAAATTTTTACGGTTGTGGGGTAATCCCACAAACGCCCCAGGCAAATTTTTACGGTTGTGGGATAATCCCACAAACGCCCCGGGCAAATTTTTACGGTTGTGGGGTAATCCCAATTGTAAAAAATTAACAGATTTTCGTTTTTGGGGAAACCCCAATGTCAAAAAATTAACGGATTTTCGTTTTTGGGGAAACCCCACAAGCTATAAATTAACAGATTTTCGTTTTTGGGGAAATCCCACAAGCTATAAATTAACAGATTTTCGTTTTTGGGGAAACCCCAATGTCAAAAAATTAACGGATTTTTACTTTCCATGTAACATGGAAAGCCACTTTGAGATAAAAAACAGAACAAATGTATTATTAACAATTTAAAATTTTATTAAGTATGAAGATCGATTCTCTTGAGCTTGATCATTTGCTTAATGAAACGCACTATCAGTTTATGCTCGATTATTATGATTTATTGGGAGCGCATCCCAATGTAGTGTCAATTGTTACTTCGCTGATGCCGAAGTTTAGTGAACTCCTTACGATTGAAGGAAAATTTGTGGATGCCGTCAAGGTAAGTTTTTACACCGAAAAGCTCGCCGAGTCCGATCATCGCCGCGACCGTGCCGTAGTCGGTTTTACCACTGCCGTCCGGTCGGCGCTGCATCACTACGACCCGAAGTGCCTGGAAGCGGCAAGGCGGCTGGAGGTACGTATTAAAACTTTCCGCGAGGAAATTGCCACGAAAACATACATGGACGAAACGGCGGCGGTGAAAGTCTTTATCGACGACCTGGAAGGAACATTCGAAGCGGATGTCACGCAACTCGGACTGACCGGCTGGGTGGAAGAAATGGCGATCGCCCAGAACGATTTCCAGACCTACTTTACGAATCGTGCCTCCGAGATGGCGGATCGTCCGGAAGGACAACTGAGAAACATTCGCCGGCAGATCGACACCATTTATCGCGGTATGACCAAGTTAATTGTTGCCCAGATCCTGATCAACGGCGAAAAAGGATACGGTCACTTTGTCAAAGATTTGAACTACCGGATTGAATATGTTAAAGAACACAGTCATCACCACGCGAAAATCGACATCAAAGATGCCGTCATCGCTACCATCCCGGACCAGGTCTACGAAGGCAAACCGGTTATCGTATTGCCGGAAGTATCCTTCGAAGGCAAGAAACTCGTCTTCGCCGCCGACTACGAGGTCACGTACAAGCACAACGACCGCGTAGGCACGGCGTCCCTCTCGGTGCATGGCAAGGGCGCTTACAAAGGATCGAACATTACCCGCTTTAATATCGTGGAACCCGCGTAAAGGTGCGTAAACAATCAGGAGCGGTCGGTGCTGAAACAGGCATCGACCGCTTTTACTGTTTCATCACACCATCTATACAGGTACAGGACATGGCGCCTCCAAATTTTCCCCTCACTTGCCGTTTATTCTCAATTATTCCCTATATTTGCAAGGATTTTCACTGCAAATGACAATAAACAGCAACATAAAAAAGATTCTATCCCCCCTTTCATGGCTCTACGGAATAAGTGTGGAACTTCGGAATAAGCTCTTCGACCGGCGCCTTTTGCCGGTTGAAACGTTTGCCGTTCCCGTTCTTTCCGTCGGGAACCTGGCGGCGGGAGGGACGGGGAAAACCCCGCATACGGAATACCTGGTCCGCCTGTTGAGTAAGCGGTATAAAGTCGCCGTCCTGAGCCGCGGGTACAGGCGGAAAACCAGGGGATTTGTCCTGGCGGGAGCGGACGCTTCCGCGCAGGTTCTCGGCGACGAACCGTTCCAGATGTACCGGAAATTCCCGGACCTGACCGTCGCGGTGGATGAAAACCGGAGGCGGGGCATCCGGAACCTGCTGAACCTTCCCGAAGCCGTCCGCCCGGAAGTCGTCCTGCTGGACGACGCCTATCAACACCGCTACGTGCAGCCATCCCTGTCTATTTTGTTGACAGACAGCCGCCGTCCGTTCTACGAAGATCGCCTGTTGCCCGCCGGGCGGTTGCGCGAGCCGGCAAAAAACAGTGCCAGAGCCGATATAATCATCTGCACGAAATGCGCCGGGGCGCTTCCGCCGGACGATTACCGGACGATACAAACCCGCCTGTCGCTGGGTACGCATCAGCAACTGTATTTCACTTCTTATCAATACAAAAGCCTGCTGCCGGTTTTCCCGGAAAGCACTTCCGTAAAGAAAGAAAGCATCGAACGGCTGAAAAAAGAGGCATATTCCTTCCTGTTGGTCACGGGGATTGCCCATCCGGAAGCCCTGCGGGAGCAGTTGAACGGGTATACCTCCGGTTTACAGACCCTGACCTATCCCGATCATTATCCTTTCAAAGCGAAAGATATTGCCGCGATAACCGGAGCGTTTGCCGGAATAAAAAACAGGAACAAACGGATTATCACTTCCGAAAAAGACGCCGTCCGCCTGATGGACAGTGCGCTGTTTCCGGAGGAAATCAAACCGTTCCTGTACTATTGGCCGGTTGAGGTCGTTTTCGGAGAAAAGCAAGAAGCATTATTTATACAAAAAATAGAAGATCATGTTAGAAACTTTAAAAGAAACCGTATCTTGGCTTAGGCCGCAGATACCCGTAGAAACAAACATTGGTATTATCCTGGGTACCGGGCTGGGCGAACTTGCCAACAGCATCACCGGTAAAAAAGAAATTCCGTACGAAACGATTCCGCATTTCCCGGTATCGACCGTCGAGGGACACAGCGGAAAGTTGATCACCGGCAGGTTGGGCGGCAAACCCATTCTGGCGATGCAGGGGCGGTTCCATTTTTACGAAGGATACGATATGAAGCAGGTCACTTATCCCGTGCGCGTCATGCAGTTGCTGGGATTCAAATACCTGTTTGTATCGAATGCCGCCGGCGGAATGAACGGCTCGTTCCGGGTGGGCGACATCATGCTGATCGAGGACCACATCAACCTGTTCCCCGAACATCCCCTGAGAGGGAAAAACCACGAAGCGCTGGGCGTCCGCTTCCCGGATATGAGCAAGCCCTACGACCCGGAGCTGCGGAAACTGGCGGTTTCCATTGCGCAGGAAAACAATATCAAACTGCAATCCGGAGTCTATGTCGGCACGCAGGGACCCACGTTCGAAACGCCCGCCGAATATTACTACTTCAAGATTATCGGAGGCGATGCCGTCGGCATGTCGACCGTGCCGGAAGTGATTGTCGCCCGCCACGGGGGATTGAAAGTGCTGGCGTTCTCGATTATCACCGACCTGGGCGTTTATGGGAAAATAGTAGAAGTGAGCCACGAGGAAGTGCAGGAAGCCGCCAAGATAGCACAGCCCAAGATGGCGTTTATCATGGAAGAAGTGATCAGGCAACTATGACGGAAATCGCATCCCTGGGTAAATTCGGACTGACGGATCGCCTTACAAGCCATATTAAAACCTCCAATCCCTCCACCATCCGGGGGATTGGAGACGATGCGGCTGTTTTGGAATACAAGGGCAAGGAAGTGCTTGTCGCCTCCCGCCTGCTGCTGGAGGGGATTCATTTTGATTTAACCTACGTAACCCTGAAACTGCTGGGATACAAGGCGGCAACGGTTGCGTTCTCGAATATTTACGCCATGAACGGGCGTCCGAAACAACTGCTTGTTTCCACCGGCGTCTCCAAACGGTTTTCGGTGGAAGATATGGAAGCGCTTCACGCGGGCGTGGAATATGCCTGCGAAAAGTACGGCGTGGACATCGCCGGCGTGAATATAACGTCTTCCTTAACCGGATTGACGGTCGGCGTGACCTGTACCGGCGAGGCGGACAAAGACAAAGTCGTTTACCGCAGCCAGGCAAAACCGTCGGACTTGATTTGTGTCTCCGGCGACCTGGGCGCCGCCTACATGGGCTTGCAACTCCTGGAAAGGGAAAAGGCAGTCGGCAGGGGCGACGCCGGCTTCACGCCCGATTTCGCCGGGAAAGAATACCTGCTGGAACGGCAACTGCGACCGGAAGCCCGGAAAGACATCATCGAGATGCTTGCCGGCAGGCGGATCGTCCCCACTTCGATGATCGCCGTAGCCGACGGCCTGGCTTCCGAGCTGTTGCACCTCTGCCGGCAGAGCGGGGTCGGCTGCATCGTCTACGAAGAACGGATTCCGATTGATTACCAGACGGCAACGATGGCAGGACAATTCAACATGAACCTGACCACGGCAGCAATGAACGGCGGAGAGGATTACGAACTGCTGTTCACGGTTCCGCTGTCCCTTCACGAAACGATTCGGGAAATAGACGGCATCCGGCTGATCGGGCACATCTGCGAGGCGGAAAGCGGCGCCCACCTGGTTGCGCGCGACGGCACATATATCCCCCTGGCGGCGCAAGGGTGGACTGCAACGGAAGACCCTGCCTGAAAGCGTTTACTCGAACAGGAAGGGTTTCGTAACCGTCAATTTGGATGGTTGTTCTTCGAAAAAAAACTTTTCTTCCCCGAAGGCGGGTTTCAACTGGTTGAACCAGGTCGCCTTCGGATCGTACCCGGCAAAAAAAGGAATATCGACCCACTTGGGATTCCTCCCCTGGAGAAAGCGGAGGACAAAGACCTTGTCGCCTTTTATTTCCTGTATCCCCAACACCTGTATTTTCCCGGCGTGGTCGCTCATGCTGGGACCTCTCACCGTCCGGCAGATTCCGCTCACGCTGCGGTAGGCTTTCCGGTAGATTTGCCAGCATTTGCCCAGCGGCAATTCGAAATAATGCTTTGCGCCCGTCTCCCGCGCGACGAACATATAATAAGGGATACATCCCAAGTCCACTTGTTTGCGCCAGAGTTGCGCCCAGAGTTCCGGTTTGTCGTTGATATGGTGCAGCAGGGGCGATTGCGTCCGGATCTGTGCGCCGGTGGAGCGGATTCGCCGGATGGCATCCTCAACGGCTTGGGTCGACAGTTCGCGGGGATGATTGAAATGCGCCTGTATGGAGAGGTTCTTGCCCGAACGCGCCACCTGGTCGAACAGCCGGACAAGGTCGTCGCTGTCGCGGTCGGTCAGGAAGCGGTAAGGCCAATACGCCAGCGACTTCGTGCCGATGCGGATCGTGTGTACATGTGCCATCTCCGGTTGAAGCAGCGGGCGGAGGTAAGCCTCCAGCACCGCGGCGCTCATCACCATCGGATCGCCCCCGGTAAAGAGGACGTCCGTGATTTCCCTGTGCAAATGCAGGTACCGGAACAGTAAGTCCGCCTCTTTCATGGCAAATTTCAACTCGTTCATTCCCGAAAACTGCGGCCAGCGGAAACAAAAGGTGCAATAAGCGTGGCAGGTTTGCCCCTGGCTGGGGAAAAACAATATCGTTTCGGGGTATTTATGCTGAATCCCTTTCAATTTGATTTCGCCCAGGTAAGGCACATTGTGTTCCTGTCCGGCGGGGTTGGGATTCAGCGACAGGCGTATCTGTTGGATTTTCATGTCCATTGCCGCCTTGGGAAGGTTTTCATTCAGACCCTTTTCCACGGCGGCGTAATGTTTTTTCAACAGCATTTCTTTTCTTGGAAAATTCAATGTAAAAACAGGATCGGTTTCGATATTCCCCCAGTCGATCAGTTCGTCCACCACGTAGTTATTGGTCTTGAACGGCAACACCCTGCCGACAATCTCAATATCCCTGACCAGGTTTTCGGGTAAGGAGGAAAAGAAAGGAATCGTCCGGTAATTGTGCAGGTTGTATTGTTTTATTGTTTTCTTCATAATGTAAGATTTTTACAAATATAACGTTTTTTTACCGGGAACAAAAGGCAGGACACGGCGGCGCAGCCGCTTTTATATTTTAAAGTGTACGGTATATCTGCGACGCATAGGGATACTGCTTCCCAAAAATACAAAGGCGCCGGCGCCGGACACGGAGGCGCAGCCTCTTTTATATTTTAGCGGCTGCGCCGGACACGCAGTGTCTTTTATAATTTTAAAGTGTACGGTGTATCTGCTACGCATGGGGGAACTGCTTCCCAAAAATACAAAAGAGGCTGCGCCTCTGCCCCGGGGCAAAAGTATGTTTACAACCGAATTCATGCCTGTGGGAACTCCCGAAAACAAAAAAACAAATTGAATTACGTATTAAATTCTTAAAAAGATGCAACTTTGAAAGATTTTCACTATTTTTGCACGGATTTTCAATCAAAGAGTTAATCAAAGAGTTGATTAAAGCATAGGAAATCATTTGACATTATATATTATTAAAAGAAAGCGTTAGCTTTTATTCTTGTCTCTGAAATCTGAACAATTTCTGTACATACAAGAGTAAGTAAGTGAACGCTCGCGTGAAAGCGTGGGCAATAGCTTATTTGTATGTACGGGTAGTTCAGAACCTCAGAGACAAATAAAGTTACAAGTCCCGCGCTTCGGATTTTTAAATAGCTTCTCTTCGGGACTCAGGAAGCCCAAATACATCAATGAAACATATAAAACGCATATAATTCTTTCCGGCAAAGGTAAAGGCAACTTGTCATTTGTTACGTAAATAGATTTCTTTCTCATGTTTATATAAGTTGGAGTTGCCTTTACCGGAACCGGAATTATCCGTTCGAAAACAAACATTATAAATAATATTAACAACAATGGCTTTTCTTATGGAAAGGCCGCCATTAAAAATTTATTAAGATATGAGATTGAGAACATTTTTTTGGCTGCTGGCGCTGGTCATGACGGGCGCAGCAAGTGTAAATGCACAGGTGAACATCGGAAGTGTGGACGACCCGCACAAGGGCGCAATACTGGATTTGTCGCGAAATACATCCGAGTTTGGCGTATTGTTTCCAAAGGTTCACCTTTTTAGTACGGAAGCACTTCAGTTGCAGGCAGACGAAGGCGTAAGTGCGACGGGCATGGTGGTTTACAACATCAATGCCGATCTTCCCGACGGCACCGGACTCTATGCCTGGAACGGGTCTAAATGGGAAAGCATGCGGAACGATGTCAATATTTGTGCTTCGGTAAAGGCGACGGCAGAATCCAAAAAAGTCGAATCGACCAAGAACGTAGAGATAACCGTCACGGTCACCTCCGGAAATCCCACGTACAACTATATCTGGACGAAGAACGGGACCATCGTTTGGCTGAATGTCAATACAAATGCGGCAAGCGACAGTTATGTCACCACCGGCGCCGGAAATTACGCCGTGACGGTAACAAACCCCTGCACCTCCAACCCGGTCACTTTTACATTTACGGTAGATGAGGATGGCGAGATATTGATCGATAACGGAAACGGCACCTATACCGATAAAGACGGAAATCTGGTTTATGAGGGTAATACCTACAAGCCTGTTGAAAGCGATATTCCGGGCATTTATTTAAAAATAACAGAAGATGAAGGCGACATCCTTGTTTATACCGGAGCAGACGGCATTCCGGGTACGCCGGACGATGATGTGTTTGTCGTTCCGGACTATCCGCTTCGCAAACAAGAAACGCAGTTTTCCGTGAAGTATCCCGTAGTTATACAGCAGGATGGCACGTATCAAATCGAACTGGATTTTGCCGACGGGCGCTCCTACGCGAATAGCCCTGAAGACACTTATACCGGTCAAATCAAATTTATCTCCGACGTTTCCGCAGGAATCCTCTCCATCAGTGAGACGGGTTCAATTACTGCCGGACCGGATGCAAATAAATCTATTACGTATGCGGTTATTCTGGAAGACGGTTCGACTACTTCTGTAACGGCAACAATCCGGCCTAAAAATGCCAATATCCCTATTCTTTATCACCTCGCTGGAGTATCGGACAGCGACGCTACCGTGACTGCGGGTTCAATAAAAAAAATAGCGACTACATGGAGAGCAAAAGATAATTCTATAAATGCCTACAATATGGGTACATTGACATACGAGATAACTGACGCTGCAAATACAGGTTCAACGGTTACGTCCGGCGGATGGTTTCAGGCGGGAACACCGGGTGTCGTTACGGTTACGGCTACGGCAACGCCAAATGATGATAACGAGATTAAGTTTACCGGCACTATCACGGTGACTGTTACAGGCGAACCGGCTCCCGAAAATAATTATGTGACTGCTTCTACCAATTGGGCTGCTTTGGAGCCGGCTCCGGCTTATGCGGGAGGCGACGGAACGGCAGCCAACCCTTATAAAATCAGCAGTGTGCGTCAATTCAAAAAATTAGCGGTAGATATTGAGATATTAGGTTCCACGGATGCTACTTATCAGAAATGCTTTGAATTGACGACCGACCTGGATTTTGCCGGCGATGAAACGGTTAAGAATTCATTGACAGGCGGGTTCTATGGCACATTTGATGGAAAAGGGCATGTGATTGAGAATTTGGATATTGATGCTGCCGGAAAATCGGAAGTGTCGCTTTTTAAGGAATTAAAGTATGGCGAAATTAAAAACCTGGGGCGTAAAGGAGGCAGTACCTTCGGGACTGACGCCTCTGGCGCTGGAGGATTAATATGCATATTGTCCGATAACGGGAAATTACGTAATTGTTATAATTCGTCTTCCATTAATATTCATTCTTCAGCCGGCGGATTGGTTTGGATAGCTTATGACGGCGCTGTTATTGAAAATTGTTATAATACAGGAAATATTTCTACCACAGACAATGGTGCGGGAGGATTAATAGGAACATGTCTATATGGTGGCGGAGTCCTGACCATAAAAAATTGTTATAACACAGGAGATATAAGTACCAGCTATGCAGGTGGCGGTTTTATATATTCAGTAAACAATACCCTTGGTAACAAGCAAACCTTGGATATAAGTAATTCTTTTAATTTCGGCACTGTTGCTATTAGCAATAACAGCAACAGGACAGGGTCTCTTATTGGTTGGATTCTCGAGTCAAATAGCGCTTTAGTGGAAGTAAATGCTACCAATGTTTATTCGAAACCGGGTGTGGTTTCCGCCAATGAAGTGCCGAAGCAAAATCAGCCGATCGGCTGGAATACCCCACAAGAGACGGCAGTGAAAGACGCTGTTCTTGCAGCCAATCTCACCATGGGAGAAGACCCCAAATACACGCTCGAGTACAGCCAATCAGTGAAGTTTGTCGAAGATGATCTCGGCGGTGCCTTCTGGCCTGCTTCGGGCCGGACGCCAAAACTGACCTGGGAATAAAAAGAAATACAATAACGGGATGATTAGTCCTGAATAACGGGTGGCGGTTATTCAGGACTATTTTTTGTTATCCCGGAGTACTCATTCCCGGCTTCGCCTTGCGGCGAAATCATTTTTTCATCCGATTCAAGGTTTTGCCCCGGGGCAAAAGCTATTTTACAACTGAATTCAAGGTTTCGCCCCGGGGCAAAAGTTATTTTACAACTGAATTTAAGGTTTCGCCCCGGGGCAAAAGTTATTGTACAACTGAATTCAAGGTTTTGCCCCGGGGCAAAAGCTATTTTACAACTGAATTTAAGGTTTTGCCCCGGGGCAAAAGTTATTTTACAACTGGATTTAAGGTTTTGCTCCGGGGCAAAAGTTATTTTGCAACTGAATTTAAGGTTTTGCTCCGGGGCAAAAGTTATTTTACAACTGAATTTAAGGTTTTGCCCCAGGGCAAAAGTTATTTTACAACTGAATTTAAGGTTTTGCTCCGGGGCAAAAGTATGTTTACAACCGAATTCATGCTTGTGGAAACTCCCGAAAACAAAAAAATAAATTGAATTACGTATTAAATTCTTAAAAAGATGCAACTTTGAAAGATTTTCACTA
>JAIRSN010000170.1 GCA_031255425.1 Dysgonamonadaceae bacterium | reverse complement strand
TAGCCACCTATCGCCGGTTTGAAAAAACAGGAGAAATATCTCTGCGGGGACTTGTTATGTTGGCTCTTGCGTTAGACATGACGGATGAGTTTTTTCAACTTTTCGCGGTACAAACCTATCAAAGTATGGATGAACTGTTGAACACAAAGCGTAAAAAACGGAAAAGAGCCTCAAAGAATGAATAAAATAACTGTAGTTGACGTCTCTATGGCAGGCAATCCTGTCGGACGAATCGCGATGAACGAGGACAATCTATGCGCTTTTGAATACAATACGGAATATATCCGCACGGGACAGTCCATATCTCCTTTCTTTCTGCCCTTAAAGTCCGGCTTATTTATGGCTAAGCGTACGCCGTTCAAAGGCGGATTCGGCGTGTTCGATGACAGCCTTCCGGATGGTTGGGGGAACCTCTTACTGGACAGGTATCTGCAACAAAAAAATATAAATGCAGCCAAATTAACCTTATTGCAACGCTTATCGCTTGTGGGAACTACCGGCAGAGGAGCGTTGGAATATCAACCGGATGGAAGCGAAAGCCAACGGGAAGAACGGTTGGATTTTGATAAACTCGCTTCCGAAACGGCAAAAATTTTGACAAGCGATTATACGGGTGATTCGTTGGAAACACTGTATCAGTATGCCGGGTCTTCCGGAGGCGCACGTCCGAAAATTTTTGTTACAATAAAAGGCCGGGAGTGGTTAGTGAAATTCAAAGCCTTTAATGATCCGGAAGAGGTGGGAAAAATAGAATATGCATACTCGCTGCTTGCCAAAGATTGCGGAATTGAGATGCCCGAAACGCAGCTCTTTGAGGGCAACTATTTCGGTGTTGAACGATTCGACAGAACACCCGCGGGAAAGATACACACCATCAGCGCCGCAGGATTATTGAATGCCGATTACCGGATTCCGAGCCTCGACTATACAACGCTTTTGAAAATAAGCCTTCATCTGACGAAAGACATCAAACAGGTCTATGCGCTGTTCCGGTTAATGGTTTTCAACATTGTTATTTCCAACCGGGACGACCACGCTAAAAATTTTTCTTTTCAGTTGAAAAATGGCGAATGGAAACTGTCCCCGGCGTACGATCTTCTTCCGAGCAAAGGATTTAACGGCTTTCATACAACAACCGTTAACGGTCAGGGAGAACCTTCCTTCGAGGATATGCTGACAACCGCAAAAGATGCCGGACTTTCCAAACAGCAAGCGCGGGAAATTATCGATGAGATTACGGAGAAATATCAGATTTTTAAAAACAGCAACTAATATTTTGAACCAATAAAAAATAAAATGAACTCAATTAAATGGTCTATCCTGATTCCTTTTTTATTTGCTTTCGTAAGCCCCGGCATCCATGCACAAGGGTTGAAAGCCTTCAAACTCCCCAACGGACTCAATGTCTTTGTCTGGGAAGATGCAACCGTTCCTGAAGTGTTCGGAATGATTGCCGTGAATGCCGGTTCCAAAGAGGAGCCGGAAGAATACACCGGTTTGGCTCATTACCTGGAACACCTGCTTTTCAAAGGAACCGACAAAATCGGTTCGCTGGACTGGGAAAGGGAAAAACCGCTCTACGAACAAATCATTGCCAAATACGACGACCGGGCGGCAACCACCGATCCGGTATTGAAAGAGGCTATTTCCAAAGAAATAAATGAATTAAGTTTAGAATCAAGTAAATACAGCTTGTCCAACGAATTTTCGGCCATCGTGCAGGGGATGGGCGGCAATTATTTGAACGCTTTTACCAGCTACGATATGACGACTTATTTCAATAAATTTCCTCCCGGAGAAATTTACAAATGGTTGCAGCTCTATTCCGAACGGCTCCTTCATCCGGTGTTCCGCAGCTTCCAGTACGAGTTGGAAACGGTTTACGAAGAATATAACCGGAGCCAGGACCAGGCGGCAAGCCGGGAAAGGGAATTTATCTTCGACCGTATTTTTGAAGGTCATCCCTATGCACGGCCTGTAATCGGGTTGCAGGAACACCTGAAAAACCCGCAATTAAGCCAGGTGCATACGTTTTTCAATCATTGGTATGTCCCGGACAATATGGTGCTGGTGCTGGTCGGCAATGTCAAAACCAATGAAATCGTGCCGCTCGTCAAGGAAACATTCGGGCGCCTGGAAAGGCGACCGGTCCCCGACCGGAAAGTTTATCCGGAAAACCCGCTGAAAGGACGGAAAGAAGCAAGCGCCAAAGTATCGCAATATCCGCAGGTGATGTTGGCTTTTCCGGGGATTACCGCTGCGAATGAGGACGCTATTGCCGTGGAAATCTGTACATCTATCTTGTCCAATTCAAATCGAACCGGCTTGATAGACAAATTGGAAATCGACGGCGACATGCTCTCGACCGGCGCCTACGAACTGAAATTGAAGGAAAGAGGGTACCTCCTGATTTCCGCCGTTCCCTATTACGACGCCAGTCAGCGCCGCTTCGAATCACTCAAATCGACAGAAAATGCGCTCCTGAAAGAAATAAAGAAATTGCAGGAAGGAAAATTCGATGACCTGCTGGTTCAATCCGTTAAGAGTGATTTGATTCGCCGGTACGATCTTCAGATGGAATCCCGCTATTCTCCATCGGGTTACGATTTGAGGGCGGTTGCCATTGCCGAACAGTTTTTCAGTGGAAAGGACATGGGCGAATTGCTGAATTATAAAGAATTAGTTGCCGCCGTCACCACCGGGCAAATCAAAGAAACGGCAAAAAAGTATTTCGGCCCCAACTATTATGCCCTCCACCTGAATGAAGGAAAACCGGCGAAAACCAGGGAGTTGACAAAGCCGGAACTGAAACCCATAGAAGCGGTTCGCGGGGAGGAATCGGAATACGCCAAAACATTCCGCTTACTGCCCACCAAATACATGGGGAACGCATTTGCCGATATGGACGAGGTGAAAATCAAACCCATCAACGACCGTTCCAAATTATTCTATACGCAGAACAATGAAAATGAAATTTTCACCCTGACCCTGAAATTCGGCATCGGAACCGGGAAAATGCCCAAGCTGGAGTTGGCGGCAGAACTGATGAACAACGCCGGCATTCTGGGGCAAATGGACGCGCAGGCTGTGAAGCAGGAGTTTAGCAACCTGGGTGCAAGCTGCCGCTACTTTGTGGACGACAGTTATCTCTACGTCACGTTGGACGGTTTTGAAACCAACCTGGAAGCCTCCTGCAACCTGTTGACCCGTCAAATATTGTTGCCCCAACTGGATGAAAAGCAGATGAACCGCCTGAAAGGCGGATACTACCAGCAACGGAAAATCGAAATGTCGGTCAATGAAGTGATCAGCAACGCCCTGCTGGAGTACCTGTTGTATAAGGATAAATCGAAATTTTTAGACCGGCTCTCCTTAGAAGAAATCGGCAACCTGACGATCAGCAACCTGACCGGCGAGTTCCAGCGGGCAACCGACTATGAGGCGCAAATCCATTACGTGGGCACCCTTCCGGTAGACGATGTTTACGCTATTTTGAGTAAAAACCTGCCGCTCAAACAGGGGGAGAAGGCTTCCTCTTCCCCCGAAATAAAAGACAGGGTGGATTATACGGAAAACACGGTTTTCTTCCTCCCCAACAGCGACGCCAAACAAAGCACGGTTTATTTCTACATCCCCGGCGATGATTATTCTAAGGAGCAAGACCCCTACAGGGAGGCTTTCAACGAATACTTTAACGGAGGATTCAGCGGCTTGGTGCTACAGGAAATCCGCGAATACCGTTCGTTGGCGTACACCGCCGGGGGGTACTGCATCGACCCGCCGGTTGAACACAAAAAGAGCGGATTTTTCGGACTTCTGGGCACACAGGCGGATAAAACCTTGGAAGCCATCGAAGTGTACCGGGAGTTGTTGAACAATATGCCCCGGTATCCGGAGCGGTTGGTCAACATCAAGAACTTCCTGAAGGGCGCGGCTTCGCTGGAAAGACCGCATTACCGCAATGCCGGCCAGGTATATGAAGCGTGGAAGCGGAAGGGCTATGCGCAGTCGCCGGCGAAAACCAACCTGCCGGTCGTTGACAAACTGTCGTTCGACGATATTGTCCGGTTTTACAACGAGAACGTCAACGGGCGTCCCATCGCTATGGCTGTCGTTGGGAATCCGAAGATGATCGACGAAAAGGCTTTGTCGAAATACGGGAAGGTCGTTCGATTATCTGTATCGAAGGTGTTTAGTGATCAATAATCCAACCCAATGCCCGTTTGCTTGGCTTCTTTCAGGCGCCGCCTCCGGCTCGACTGATTGTTCTTTTTTGGCGCCGTTTTTGTATTTAAAAGATTTTCACTATTTTTGCACGGTTTCTTTTAACAAAGCATAGAAACCATTTTATAAACTCATGTTACGCAAGAGTATAATTTTTAACAGTCTCAAGTTTATTCCAGGCACATTTCAATGCGCTAAAATAAATTTTAGATTTTAGGGCAAAATGATTCAACCTGTAAACGAACTTCAATCGTTCCAGTTTGATATAAGCCAACAAAGAGGCAAACAAATGATTGGT
>JAIRSN010000033.1 GCA_031255425.1 Dysgonamonadaceae bacterium | reverse complement strand
TATCCCGAAAGCCATTTTGAGATAAAAAAAGAAGTAAAGGTTTATTAACAATTAGGATTTAACAATTCAATTAACATTTAACAATTCAATTTTTATGGGGAAGCAATGTCCCTATGTGCAGCTAAGCGGATTACCATGCTTCTTTAAAATATAAAAGACACTGCGTGTCCGTGTCCGTGTCTCTGCTGACAAATGATTATCTTTGCATCGCAATGAACCCCCAAATAAATGCATACATGAAAAAGAAAATACTCCTTGCCCTCCCGCTTGTTGCGATTCCGCTTGTTTGGGTCCTGTTATTCCCCGTACACCGGGACAACGGCACACAGAAACGCGATTATCCGGAAATCAAATCATCAGGCATCCTGAACATCGTGACCGAATACAACCTGATCGACTATTATGTTTCAGGCGATTCGGTCGCCGGTTTGCAATACAGCCTGTGTAAATACCTGGAACAATGTTCCGGACTGAAAGTGAAAATCCACCTCGAAAACAATCTGAACACCTGCATCAGCCGGTTGGAAAACAACGACTTCGACGTGATTGCGCGGCACATTCCGGTGACAACCGAGAGCAAGAACCGGTTTGTATTCACCGTTCCGATTGCCCGGAGCAAGCAGGTGCTGGTGCAACGGAAGGCGTCCGGCAACGATTCGACCGCTTACATCCACACCCAGATTGATTTGGCGAACAAAACCCTGCACGTCCCGAAGAACTCCCCGGTTATTTTCCGCCTGGAAAACCTGTCGGAGGAGATTGCCGAACCCATTCACATCGAAGAGATAAGCGATTACACAGCCGAGCAACTTATTTACATGGTCAGCGACGGCTACATCGACTATGCGGTAGTAGACAATGAAATTGCCCGGAAGAATCTGCCCCTGTTCCCCAATATCGACATCCGGATCGACATCAGTTTCACCCAATTCCAAGCGTGGGCGGTGAGGGAAAGCGCGCCTGCCCTGTTAGATAGCCTGAATCGCTGGCTTCCGGGCTACCGTCCGTGATTTGCCCCGAAAAATAAAATTTTACACAATACTTTGTTAAAATGGCTTTTTATATTAAATTTGCGCCATCATATAACTAATGTCTGTATTTTATGGCGATAGCAATGGCAAAAACGAGGGATAAGTTGATAGAAGTAGCACGTCTGCTTTTCGCAAGAACCGGTGTGGAAAACACGACTATGAACGATATTGCCGTCGCATCCAAAAAAGGACGGCGCACCCTTTATACTTACTTCAAAAACAAAACGGATATTTATCATGCCGTTATCCAATCGGAACTGAACATTATTTACCACTCGCTGGAATCGGTGATCGGGAAAGACATCGCTGCCGACGAGAAACTACTCGAATTTATCGACATCCGCCTGGAATCCATCAAGAACGCCGTTTTGAGGAACGGCACGCTGAAAGCCTATTTTTTCCGCGATATATGGCGGGTCGAAAAGGTAAGGCGGGATTTCGATTCCCGCGAAATCGCTTATATTCAAACCATCCTGAACGAAGGCGTAGCAAGGGATATTTTCAGGATAGACGACACGGCATCGATGGCGGTCATCCTGCATTACGCATTCAAAGGATTGGAAGTCCCTTATATCAGGGGAATTATGAAGGGCTTTTCTTCTTCCAACAAAGAAAACACCAACGATATAATCAATTTGTTATTCGGTGGTATCCGAAAAAAAATTTAATACATAATAAACAATGAAATTATTAGAAGGAAAAGTAGCAGTGATCACAGGCGCTGCTCGTGGAATCGGCAAGTCGATTGCCGTTCGTTTTGCGCAGGAAGGTTGTCATATTGCATTCACCGATTTAGCCATCGACGACAATGCGAATGCCACCGCAAAAGAGATTGAAGCGCTGGGCGTAAAGGTAAAAGGATACGCCTCCAATGCGGCGAATTTCGAGGACGCGCACTTAGTGGTCGCGGAGATCGTAAAGGATTTCGGGCGAGTGGATATTCTGGTGAACAACGCGGGCATCACGCGCGACGGCTTGATGATGCGCATGACCGAACAACAATGGGACATGGTCATCAACGTAAACCTGAAATCCGCATTTAACTTTATCCATGCCCTGACGCCCGTGATGATGAAGCAAAAGGCGGGCAGTATCATCAACATGAGTTCGGTGGTAGGCGTTCACGGGAATGCCGGACAGGCGAATTATTCCGCGTCCAAAGCGGGGATGATCGGCCTGGCAAAATCAATTGCGCGGGAACTGGGTTCGCGAGGCGTCCGGGTCAACGCCATCGCGCCGGGATTTATTGCCACCGAGATGACGCACCAACTTTCGGACGAGGTCCGTGCCGAATGGGCGAAGCAAATTCCTTTGCGCCGGGCAGGTACACCGGAAGATGTAGCGAATGCCGCGCTGTTTCTTGCGTCCGATTTATCGTCTTATATTACAGGCCAAGTCGTTCAGATAGACGGCGGAATGAATACCTGAAGCAAAAAAAATACAGTGACCTTCAGGCCACTGTATTTTTCCTCTACCAATATTTCTTACTTACCCTGTTGCCTGCGCGTCAGGTTTTTATTCTTTTTAGACAAGATGTCTTTCGATTCGGTTAGTTTGTGCGAATCTTCGTCCAACACAAAATGTCCCCTGGAAAGCAATTCCAAATCCTTGAAAATCTTCTGATCGTCTACTACTTCCTTGTTCCATGTGAGAAACGACTTCTTCATGTGATTTGCCAATAATGAAATCAGGTAATCCTTGTGTTCGCCGTTTTCATGTTCCGTCGCCTTGCGAATCATATTTTCCAGGTACCTTCCGTAATGTTTATAAATGATCCTGCCTTGAGAATAAGGCAGTTTATCGGGCTTGGCATGCAGGTCTTCCTTTTTCACCACTTCATAGGGATAATCAATGTCTAATGCGAAATTCGACATAATAGCCAGGTGGTCCCAAAGGATGTGCTTGAAATCATTTATATCCCGCAAATGGGGAAACATGTTTCCCATAATGGTAATAATCGTATTGGCACACTTGGTTCTTTCTCCCCGGTCGGACAGGGAAACACAGTAATCGACCATATTTTGAATACTTCTTCCGTACTCCGGCAATACCAACCGCTTTTCTCGCGTATTATATTTCATCGCTGTTATCATGATGTTTTTAATTTTTGTTTATTTTATTTACTAATTTCTCTCTGCTGTCTATCAGCCTGTCGCACCATTTATCAAATTCTTCATCCGGCCGCTGCAATTCCGGATGAGCTAAAATATAGCAAACCGTATCTTTTATTCCCTGGTCAAATCGCTTTGTTGCGACAAATCCGGGTACCAATCGTTTCAATTTTGCATTGTCGAACACCACCGAAACGGCTTTATCGCCCAACAAGCCTCCGTAAAAATCGTAAGGACCAACCGCCCCCAGGAATTCGGAAGAGAAATGAACCGCCTTCAATGGAACGTCCAACGCACGGGCGATACACTGGTAAATTTGATTCCACGTAAGCGTTTCATCCGAAGTGATTTGAACGGCTTCGCCCAAGGCGTGAAGGTTTCCTGTCAGTCCAACAAAACCTTTGGCAAAATCGCTGCTGTGCGTCATGGTCCAGAGGGACGTGCCGTCACCGTGAATAATGACCGGTTTCCCTTCCATCATTCGTTTCAGGACTTGCCAGGTTCCGTTTTTTCCGCGGATACCCAGAGGGACGGAACGTTCGTCGTACGTATAACTCGGGCGGACGATAGTCACCGGGAATCCTTCTTCGCGATACAGTTTCATCAGGTAATCTTCGCAGGCAATTTTATCCCGCGAATACTGCCAATAAGGATTCGCCAGCGGCGTCGCTTCCGATACACGGTAATCGGAAAGCGGTTTTTGATATACGGAAGCGGAACTGATAAAAATAAATTGTTTCGTTTTGTTTCTGAATAAACGAAAATCCCTTTGCAATTGTTCAGGAGTAAATGCGATAAAATCGGCTACGCAGTCAAAATCCAGGTCTCTGATTTTTGCTGCAACCGCTGTTTCATTATTTACGTCTGCAACCAGCAAATGAATACCGCCCGGCAAAACATCAGTCCTTTTACCTCTGTTCAAGAGATACAGTTCATGACCCTGTGTAACTAATAATTTGGAAATAGCCGTACTTATTGTTCCAGTACCTCCGATAAGTAATATTCTCATAATTTGGACACAAAGGTAATTAAATTATTCGATTTTCAAAATATAAATATCGGATAAATCGTTACTGAATAAAGTATAAGGATCATTGTAAAATTCAACGAAATCGGCATGACTCGGATGTCCCGCGGGGGAGGCGTAATAATGTGTCTCGCTTTGGGAATCGTTTCGCCACACTAAAACATAAGTCATTTTGATATTTGATTCCTTCAATGTCTTTAATAATGTATTCGTCCACCATGTTGTATCGGGAATGGATTCCAGTCCGGTTTCGGTAAATGCGGCCAACTTTTTGTGCTTTTCTGCATAATCGGACACGATCTGAAGTTTTTTACCGCCGGCGTCTAAGGAACCGTCGGCATCCCGTCCAAAATCGTGGTAATTATCCACACCCACCAAATCCACCCATTCATCGCCCGGATATTTTTCCAGGTATTCTTCTTCGGTGTTGTATTTGCAATCGGGAGAAAAAGCATAAATGAAGTTGTGAACATGCAGGCTGTCTCTTAAATACGAAACGGTAAATTGCCACAGTTGAATAAAATCGGCTGGAGAGGCATGTTCTGCGCCCCACCAGAACCAACTGCCGTCAAATTCGTGATAAGGACGAAAAATCATCGGAACGGCTTCGCCTTTCGCGCCTTTCACCAAATGGGCGAAATCCCCTACTCTACCGAGAATTTCCTTATATCGTTCGTGATATGCGCCTCCGGGGATAATTTCGGAAACAGCGGGGACCGATTCGTCGTCCCAATAGAAAGAATCACCCGCAACCGGATTGGGAAAATGCCATGCGATTGTGATGACGCCTCCCCGATTGTACTGTTCCGAAATCAATCCGGCCAAGCGGAGCTGTTCCTCCTTTATCGAAGTTTCTTCCTGAACGGCATAAGTGAAATTCTGAAAATCATGCCCGACAACAGCCGGATGAGAACCGGTGGCATCTTTCACATCCGAACGGTCTTTGTCGCCATACCACCCTCGTCCGTATTCCGTTGCAGCCTGATGCCCGAAAAGAATATGGCTGTTTGAGAGCTTATCCAAATTGTCGTACAAAGCAACCGTTTCTATTGTTGCGTTCTTGTCAACCATTTTATTCCGAACCGATTCTTCGTGAATTTTCATTTTGTCCCTGCAACAAAAAGAAAAACAACCGCCGGTCAACAACACAAAAACCAAAAATGTCCATTTGAAATGTTTCATACGTAAGATAAATTATATAGTGTTTATTGAATTACAAAGAGGTTAAAACTTTATTTTTTGCAACTGTTGCTTGAAATTCCTTCAAATAAAAAGGCTCGAAATAAGCAACATCTACAAATTCGCACTTCTCAAATGCTTTTTCCGCCAACCGGATCATCGCTTTTGCATGAGGGTAAACATTTTTCACAAACAAGGCATTGGGCGATTGAAGAATCATACGGCATTTGTCCGAACCGTCGCCGAAAAACACGACAACATCTTCGTCCAGATATTCTTTATAACTGTCTTCAACAATGATTTCACTCTGTACCGGATGAATTTCGTTGAGACCGGAATCATATAAAGCCGTATAGACTTCCATTCTTCGAGCATCAATCATCGGGCAGAGAAATCTCGCCTCTTGCCCTCCCAAAGAAACATTGGAAGCAAGAGCAAGGTACGCCGAGGCAAGTATTTTAGGAGTAGGAACCGCAATCAACGGAATCCCCAAACCGTAACATAAACCTTTGGCCTCCGATATTCCGATTCTTAATCCTGTATACGAACCGGGACCGGCGCTGACCGCTACCGCATCAATTTTAAGATGATTGGTTCGCGCATATTCGACGGCTTCCCAGGCAAAAACACCCAACAGGGAAGCGTGCGATGCCTCGTCTAAACTTACCCGGACGAAAACCGGCTTGCCATCAACGGATAAAGCCAAAGAGCATACCTTTGTGGAAGTATCTATAAGCAACAAACAAACCATTTTTTTCATTAAAAATTGAATTTTGATGACAAAGTTATTTATTTATTTAGATAAAAAAACTACTTTTGCAGAAACAAATCAAAAGATGATTCAATCAATGACCGGATTTGGGAAAGCCGTAACAGAGCTTCCCAATAAAAAAATAAGCGTGGAAATTAAATCTCTTAACAGTAAACAACTGGATTTAAATACGAAGATACCAGCCACTTACCGTGAAAAAGAAATAGAAATCCGTAACATGCTTTCTCAAACAATAGAAAGGGGAAAAGTTGATTTTTTCGTTTCCATCGAACATGTCGATACGACCATTCCTTCTAAAATCAATCCGGGCATTATCGAAAATTACTACGAACAAATTAAAGAAATATCAAACAAATTGAATATTGAAGTCCCTCCGGATTGTTTGTCCGTCATTCTCCGGCTTCCGGAAGCAATTAAAACCGAAACAGCCGAATTGGACGAAGCCGAATGGAATACGGTAAAAAACACCATATCCAAAGCATTGAAAGCGTTTGTCGCTTTCCGCGTTCAAGAAGGAAAGATGCTTCAAAAAGTGTTTAAGAGCAAGCTCAAAACCATCGCATCCCTTTTACAGGAAATAGAAAGATACGATGCGGAGCGCATTGAAAAAATTAAGGCGCGTATGATGGACGCGCTTAAGAAAACGGAACTCGCTTCATACGACGAAAATCGGTTTGAACAGGAATTAATTTACTATATCGAACGATTAGACGTAAGCGAAGAAAAAGTACGCCTCGACAATCACCTCAAGTATTTTACAGAAACAATGGAAACAGAAAAAAACCAGGGGCGCAAATTGGGTTTTATTACCCAGGAAATAGGTCGGGAAGTTAATACATTAGGGTCTAAATCCAATCATGCGGAAATGCAAAAATTAGTTGTCCGAATGAAAGATGAATTGGAGCAGGTGAAAGAACAAATATTAAATGTTTTATAATAATAAACTCATAGTACACACATGAAAATAGGTGTTTTTCCGGGATCATTTAACCCGGTACATGTTGGACATTTGGCGATAGCGAATTACCTCGCCGAGTACGAAGAATACGATCAAATTTGGTTTTTGATCACGCCACAAAACCCCTTGAAGAAAAAAACAGATTTGCTGGATCAAAACATGCGTTTGGATTTATTGGAAAAATCGATAAGGGGTTACGACAAATTCAAAATCTGTACGATTGAATGGGAAATGCCTCAACCATCCTACACGATCAATACTTTACAAAAATTGAGAATATTACATATTCAAGATACTTTTGAATTGATTATCGGTTCGGATAATTGGGCGACCTTTCATCGTTGGAAAGATTATCAGTTGATAATGAAAAACTTCAAAATCCTCATTTACCCGCGAAGAGGTTCCGACCGGATTTTCATCAATCATCCGAATGTACGCCTCTGTAAAGAAGCGCCTAAAATTGAAATGTCTTCTACTTTTATTCGCAACTCCATTGCTCAGGAAAAAGATGTTCGTTTCTACATGCCTCTGAATACCTTTGAGGAGGTTGTCAACACCGGATTTTTCAAACCAGAACCTCCGGTTGTAGAGAACACTGAAGGAGAAGTGCCTGCGGAGTAATCTTATGGAGGTAATATATGAAGACAATCATATTATTGCGGTAAATAAAACCTGTTCCGAAATTGTTCAGGGCGACAAAACCGGCGACTTACCTCTCTCGGAAACCGTAAAGCAGTGGTTGAAAGAAAAATACAACAAACAGGGCAATGTGTTTACCGGTGTTGTGCATCGGTTGGATCGCCCTGTTTCGGGTTTGGTCCTTTTTGCAAAAACGAGTAAAGCCCTGTCTCGGCTGAACAAAATGTTCTGCGAGGGGACAGTAAAGAAAACCTATTGGGCAATCGTTAAAAACCCGCCTCCACAACACGAAAGCGAAATCATTCATTATCTGGTCAGGAATGAAAAGCAGAATCGGTCGTATGCTTATGATACGGAAAAGCCAAACGCAAAAAAAGCGATTCTTTCCTACGGAGTCATCGCTCGTTCCGATTCTTATTATTTACTCGAAATTGATTTGAAAACGGGACGCCATCACCAAATTCGCTGTCAATTAGCCAAGATAGGCTGTCCTGTTAAAGGCGACTTGAAATATGGGTTCGACCGCTCGAATCCCGAAGGAGGAATAAGTCTTCACTCGCGTAAAATAGCATTTATCCATCCCGTTTCAAAAGAAAAAATAGAGATCACGGCGCCTGTTCCGGAAAGCGATAAATTGTGGCGCTTGATGGAACAACAGATTGAATGCCGTTGACAGTTATTTTCAGTTTATTGTTTTGCAAGGAAAGCAATTCGAATACGCAGACCCCTTAATTTCAGAGCAATCCCATTTCCACCATTTGTACAATTCGTTCGGCGGCGGCATCGCGTCCGTCTGCGTCCCATTCCGATTTCAGGCTGGCGCCAAACATGCTGGCGAACAGATTCCAAAAACCGGCGCGGAAAGAACCCAAAAATGCTTTGAGTATTGTGTAGGAATCCTGGTTACATTCGCGATCAATCAATTTAATCAATAATTTTCCCTGAGATAAGGTCATCTTTTTCAAAGCCGGTTTATATTCGGCAAAAAGGTCTTTTTCCATTCGTTTCAAATGCTCTTCCCGCGCCTTATCGTCCGGCAAAGTCATCATATATTCATACGTCTCGACAAGTGTATTGTAAATAAGTTTGGCGTACGGCAAGGTTTTTTTTATGTCCCGGATTAGTTTTTGATACTGTTCTTCCTGCTTTTTATTTTTGGACGTCTGAGGCGGATAAATATAAACGGCATTCAGCACCATCGTCTGAATCGTATCTTCGCCGCTTACAATAAAAGGTGGAATACTGTCCCGAAAGCTCTTTTGGGCAAATGTTTTTGTGCAAAAACCAAAAGAAACAGCGCAAAGGACAACCAGGATTTTGAAACGCTTCATATCAATTCATTTATTGAATGTGACGCCAGATAAGCATTGTAGTATCGCTCGTCGAAAGTGACTTCATCGCCCAGCCAGCCGGGTTTTTCGAAGGCTTCGTTTTCCGATTGGAGTTCCAGTTCGGCAACAACCAAGCCTTCTTTGTCTCCGTGAAAAACATCGACTTCAAACAAATGATTCCCATAAGGGACGTAATGCCTTTCTTTCTCAATAAGCCCCGGTTGAGCCAACCCGATCAGTTCCTGCGCATCGGACA
>JAIRSN010000247.1 GCA_031255425.1 Dysgonamonadaceae bacterium | reverse complement strand
AATCCCGCCGTTCCGGGAGAGGTACACGGTCAGGGGGAAATTGTCGTGGAAACTGATTTGCAACGCTTCGGTGACCGCTGTCAACAGTTCGCGGTTGGCATCCGTACTCCAACAGGTATTGGCAGGCAGTCCCTTGAATACGGATGCGTCGAAATTCCGGACAGCCTTGTCGTCCGGAACGGTGAGCAGGATGCCGCCGTCCCATTCGTCCAACGCCTGTTGCACGGCGGGGAAATCCTGCAATATGTGTTTCGACGGTTCTTTCCCGGGATCCAGGAAGCACAGTATCAGTCCTTTTCCTTTCGATAATTCTTTCAATGTTGTTTTGGAACGGTTGTCCGGTTCGACCGCCCGGTTCATATCCACAATCCCCTTGACAAACAGCTTGCCGCCGACTTCCGGCAGGCGGACGGTCAGGGTGTGGGGCGCTTTTCCCTTTAATTCGAAGTATTCGGTGTGAACGAAGACCGAACCGTCGTTGGCGCGGCTTCCCGTCATCAGGCGGTAATAACCTTCGTCCAGCTCCAGCTTGCAGGGGAACTGCGCCGTCGAGGGACTGTTTTCAAAGTCCAGCGTGCGGAAATCGCCGCCCTTGAAAGACGCCAGCGTGTAATGCGAATAATAACCGGGCTTGGTGATGTTTGTGGCGGCATTTTGCAGCGTAAGCCCTGCCTTCGGCAGGTTGCCCGCCGGGGATTCTTCCGGCTCGAAGACGGCGTCCTGCCATTGCCCGTTTTCGTAGTACTGCGGCTTGGCGGTAGCGGTTTCTATTCGCGCCGGAATCCCAAAGCTCCGGCAGAGAGCGACGAAAAAGATATTGCGCGACCGGCGGTCGGCGATCCGCAGTTCATAAACGCCCCGCGGAGTGATCCGGCAATTGAAATAATTTTCCGGCTCATTGATTGTGACATGCGTTTTTACAAACGCAATCAGCGAAGCCGGCGTTTTTTCCACCTCGCCGTTTGGTAATTGTTGGAAATAACTTCGCCACGGCTGTATCAACTCGGTTTCGATACGGGGCGAAAGGATGTAAGGCACAACCAGGTGAGCGGGCGTTTTCGCCGCTATGCGCATTTCCTTCCGGTTCTGCAAATGGTCGTTCAAACAGGAAGCCGGCGTATCGCGGAGATCCTTCCCGGACAGGGCGGCTAAAAAGGGAAACAGGTCCGGATTGGTTTTCTGCCTGTCCATAAACGCCTCTATCTCCTGCCAATTCCCCTGCGCCAGGTGCAGGTATTTCCACACTTCGTTTTTGTCCAGGCGATGCTGTTTCGCCCATTGAAACGCCTGTTCCTCCGTGACGAAAGCGCTCATGCAGGCATTGCGAAGCGAGTCTTCGATTGCCAGGCGGACGGCGTTGGCGGCAATCTTTCCGGGCGAAAGCGCCTCTACCGGCTTTTCCGGCGGCACATTCATCACGAAATCCTCCTTGTAAGCAATTCCCTGTTTCCGGTTCAGTTTGACCACCGTGACCGTATCCTTCGGTTCCGATTTTGCACAGGCATAGCAATCCTTGTAGCAGGCGCTGATCATCAGGTCGCCTTTCCCGGAGAGGATGGAAGTATACCCGTCTTTATCCGTACCGGTTTCCGCGATGGAGTACAGTTCCGCATAATTATAGACCTGAAACCGCACCTTCGCGCCTTCAACAGGCCGGTCGTTTTCGTCCGTCACCAAGACTTTCACCGTACGGGTTTCGGCGTAGTTTTCCAGCAAATTGATTTTGGCATACAGGGGCGTTTCCCAGTTCTTTTCTTCGGGACCGTTGTAGCTGCCGAACACGGTGCTGTGGACCATCATCGCCCGTTTAGCCGGCCCGGTAAACCATGCGGCGTCCAATTCCGGTTCCGGTTCGCAGGCGCCGAGGTAATGCCATTTCCCATCCGTCCACACTTCCACCCATGCGTGATTATCGTCGGTATGCACCCAACGGGGCGTATAGCATTGGCGGGCAGGGATTCCGACCGCCCGAAGCGCAACGGTGGCGAATGTCGACTCTTCTCCGCAACGTCCCCACGTGGTCCGAACCAAAGACAGCGGCGCCGAGGTGCGGGCGTCCGTTCCCCGGTAGGTCACCTTTTCGTGGCACCAGTGGTTTACCTCCAGCGCGGCTTCGTACATGGAAAGGTTTTTGACCCGTTCTTTCAATTCATTGAAGAAAACGATCCGCGCCGTGTCCAGGTACTCGTTATTTACCCGGTAAACCAATACGAAGTGGCGGAAAATATCGTCGGGAATGGACTTTCCCCAGGAGAAAAAGTCGCGGGCTTCCAGCGCGGCGTCGATTTGTTTCAGGAAAAAGTCGCCGTCGTGGTCTGCCAGGTCGCAGAGCGGCATGTAAGCGTAGAGAAACTCCAGGGCTTCGCGCTGTTCCAGCCGCATGCCGTCCTTTTCAAAGACGGAAAACAGCGCCTCGTTGCGGTGGACGGCTTCCGCTTTGCGTTTTTCAAACTGCCGGTGTACCTGGTTGCGGTAGGCTTCGTCTTTCAAAAAATGTTTTTCTCTTTCCGTGCAGGATACGCTTGAAAGGATCAATGCCAAAAGAGGTAAAAGGATGATTTGATTTTTCATATTACAGGATGATTTTGAAGTATTGTTCTGATTTTTTTTGCACAGGTCATCCACCGCCCGTCCGCTTCTTCCGGGGAATGGAGTTGGGTGTTCCGGAATTGCATCCGGCTGGGGTAAGGGGCGCGAAAGGTCCCGTGCAGTTCTTTGAGACCGGTTTTCCGGATCAATTCGGGCGCATTTTCCGGCGTCACTCCGCAACCGGGCATGATGACGATCCGTTCCCCGGCTTTCGCGATCAACTGCCGGATGACGCCGGCGCCTTCGAGTGCGGTGTTGCAGCCGCCCGAGGTCAGGATGCGTTCGCAACCCAGGTCGATGACGTCTTCCAGCGCGAGAAACAAATCGTTGCTGCGGTCGAACGCCCGGTGAAAGGTGACGCCCATCGCATATTGATGCGCGATCCGGACCAGCGATCCGGTTCGTTTCTTGTCAATCGCGCCATCGGCAGTCAGGGCGCCGATAACCACGCCGTCGCATCCGGCTTTTCCGCAGAAATGAATATCGGACGCGATCGTTTCCATTTCCGTATCGTCGTACAGAAAATCTCCGCCGCGGGGACGTACCAGCACATAGAGCCGGATATTCAACCGCCTGCGGGCGATTTCGATCTGCGCAGGGGAAGGCGTGACGCCGCCTTCCGGAAGGTTGGCACACAATTCAATTCGCTGAGCGCCTTCCGACTGGGCGATCAGTGCGCCCTGTATGGAATCGGCGCAGACTTCAAGTACAATCTTATTTGCTGTTTTCATATTGCAAATATAGCAACGATTTTCTGTATTTATTCCC
>JAIRSN010000153.1 GCA_031255425.1 Dysgonamonadaceae bacterium | reverse complement strand
TGGCACGATATAAAACCCAAATATCCCCCGAATCTCGATCAGCGTTCGATCAGCATCCCGGCTGCCACCTCTTCCGCTTTGCGTTTCCCCTGCAATTCCTCCACGATAGCAAGTCCGAAATCGGCGGCGAAACCCGGTCCGCGTCCGGTGATGAAGTTTCCGTCCTTCACTACCGGAAGGGTTTCCACCTTTGCGCCCTGCAAAGTGACTTCAAAGCCGGGATAAACCGTCGCTCTTTTGCCTTGCAACAAACCCAAACTGCCCAACACCAGCGGCGCAGCACAGATAGCGGCGATTTTCTTCCCCTCCGCCGCATACTGTTTGAGCAACGTCCGCAAGCCGATGTGCCCGTTCAGATTGCCGGCTCCGGGCATACCTCCGGGCAATACCAGCATCGCGCCTTCGGAATAATCAACTTCCGAAAACAACTTGTCCGCCTTCACCGGAATCCGGTGGGCGCCGGTAACGACGTCCGTATCGGTGATGGATACGCTCGTGACGTCTACATTCCCCCGGCGTAAAATGTCGATGGTACTGATGGCTTCGATTTCTTCGAAACCTTCTGCTAAAAAAATAAATACATTCATACAAAAATATCAGGTTATAAATTATTTCAACGAGTATCTGTAAGTAATTGTGCCGACTTGATTTTGCGTTTCGCGAATGGCATTGAACGTCGTTTTGCGGGCGGCGTCCAGCGCGGCCTTCCGCATGTTTGCGTTTTCGATGTTCGTTCCCCTGAGGCGGATTTCCGCGTGGATGACGTTTCCCTTGGAATCGACCGTTATCTCCACGGCAATCGTTCCTTCCTCCTGCACCTCGTAAGACGGGCGTTGCAAGCCGCCGCCCCTCAGGGATCTCCCGCTCAGGTCGAAATCTCCGATGCCGCCCGTCCCCGCGTACGAACCGACGGGAGCGTTGCCTTGCGTGCTGCCCTGGTTCCCGGCGCCGGCACTGGCGGTTCCTTCGTTTCCTTTGGCAGTCTCTCCGGCGCCGAATGCACCCGACATCTGCCGGTTAATGGCCTCTTTACGGGCGATGTCCGCTGCTTCGCGGCGTTCCTGCTCCGTAGGCTGCTTGTCGCGTTCGGGCGTTTTTTTCTCCGGAACATCCACGGCTGCGGTTTGTTCCGTGTTCTGGGTGATTACCGGAGGCGTTTTTACAGGATCCGGAATGTTTTCTTCCCGGGGAACCTGCCCGGAATCAGTTTCCGGTTTCGGTTCAACGGTTCCCTCCGCCCAATCGACGGTTCCGAAATTGACCAAAGTGCCTTCTTCCTGCGTATTTATTTCGGTTTGCAGGAAAAGAAAGGAAAGAATGAGGACGACAATCAGACAGCAAATGGCTGATCCCGTAAATCCCGATATTTGTTCCTTCGTCACTTTCATCTTATTGGGGACGTGTTACCAAAATCATTTTAAAGTTGTTCCGGTTTGCCATATCCAGTATTTTCACCACTTCGGCATAGGGAATTGTTTCGTCGGCATAAAGGGCGACATACATTTCGCTGTTTTGCCGGTAGCTGTCCTGCAGGAAAGGAACGATTTCTTCGAAGTTCACGCGCCGTTCCTTCTGGTTGCCGAAGGCGACATAATAATGCAGGTTTTTGTCGATCGTAACCCGCGACAGGGGTTTGGCGGATGTCTGCTGGGAGCTTTGCGGCAGCAGTACCTTTATGGCATTCGGGACAACGACGGTAGAAGTGATCATAAAGAAGATGAGCAGCAAAAAGATCATATCCGTCATGGAAGCCATATTGAATCCGGCGTTTGCTTTTCGTATTCTTTTAATACTCATTTTTCCGGTGATTGGGCAGCGCCTGCCGATTCGTTCAATATATCCATAAAATCCATTGTCCGGGATTCCATTTGGGTAATAATGCCATCCACTTTCGCCACTAAATAATTATAGGCGAAAAGCACCGGGATTCCGACGGAAAGTCCGGCGACGGTAGTCACCAGTGCTTCGTAAATACCGGACGAAAGCAAGGTAATATCGACGTTGCTTCCGGCATTTGCCATGTCGAAAAAGGCGCGGACCATCCCGGTTACGGTTCCGAAAAAGCCGAGCATGGGCGCGATGGCGGCGGTGGTGGCAATCCACGCAAATCCTTTTTCCAGTTTGGCGACTTCGATGCTTCCCACGTTTTCGAGGACGGCTAAAATATCGTTCGCCGGACGTCCCAGGCGCTGCAAGCCCTTGTTAATCATCCGGGCATAAGGCGTCTGCGTTTTTTGGCAGAGTTTTTCGGCCGACTTGATATTTCCCTCGTGAACGTAGTCTTTGATACGTTCCATAAACGATTCGTCTTCTTTCGCCGCCTGGTTGATAACCAGCATTCGTTCGATAAAAATCCCCAGGGCAATAAAAAATAAAAGCACAATCGGAATCATCACCCAACCCCCTTTGAGGGCGAGTTCGAGGATGTTTATTTTTACCGTTGTTGTTTCGGGGAGGGCGGGCGTTGCCGCCTCTGCAAGCCCCTCTTGAATAAAAAGGAATAGACTCATTTTGTTTACTTGTTTACTTTTAGTAATTTTGACAACGCAAAAGTAAATTATTTTACTTTAATATAACAAAATGTTTAGCAAAGATTTCTTAATAAATAAAATTCCCGCCGCAAATCCCGGGAAGATCGGACTGTTCGGCAGCGATTACCAGGCGGGAAAACAGAGTTTCATCAAAAGCCTTTTTGATTACCTGGAAAAAACAGGAACGGAGACGTGGGTCGAAAAAAGTTTCCGGGACTACCTTTCCCGGACGTTCGCTTTTACGCCCCGGATCGACGGGGTGATCGACGGAGAGGACTTCCTTCCGGACATGGTGTTCAGTTTGGGTGGCGACGGGACGTTTCTCCGTACCGCCGCGTGGGTCGGGCGACGGAATATCCCCATCCTGGGAATAAACACCGGGCGGCTGGGTTTCCTAGCAGACGTCGGCGTTTCGGAGATCAACGAAACGCTGGAAGAAGTCTTCCGGGGCGATTACCGGCTGGAAGAAAAAAGCCTGTTGCAGTTGGAATCCTCCGCCCAGGAGCAGCGCCGCACGGCGTTGAACGAAATTGCCGTACTGAAACGGGACACGGCTTCCATGATTTCAATTTATACCTACCTGAATGATGTTTTCCTGACGGAATACCTTGCCGACGGCTTGCTGCTGGCAACGCCGACCGGATCGACCGCCTACAACCTGAGCGTAAACGGTCCGATCATCGTGCCGCAGTCCTGCAATTTCGTGTTGAGCCCGGTGGCTCCCCACTCGTTGAATGTGCGTCCGCTGGTGATTCCGGAAGATTATACGATCCGGCTGCAAGTGGAATCGCGGAACCGGAACTTTCTGGTGTCTTTGGACGGACGGTCGGAAGTTTTCCCGTCGGGAAGCGAGTTCCGGATACAGAAAGCCGATTTTACGATAAAAGTCGTCAAGCGTTTCAACCAGAATTTCTACGATACCCTGCGGAAAAAACTGCTCTGGGGAACGGACGCCCGAAAACACCCCACCGGATGAAATCCCTTCTCCCCCTGATCGCATTCCTTTTTTGCCTGACAGGTGTCCGGCCGGAAAACGACGCGTTGCCGGTAATCACCGGGGCGGAATCCGAGTCCGAATACTTCCCGTTGCTGGAGGGGAAACGGATCGCCCTGTTCACCAACCACACCGGAACGATCGGGAAAGAGCATCTGGTCGACCGGTTAAGCCGGTGTGGGTTTAACCTCGTGGTCATCTTCGCGCCCGAACACGGCTTCCGGGGCGACGCCGACGCGGGCGAACGAATCGTTGACGGCAGGGATCCTTCAACCGGGATTCCGATCTATTCCCTCTACAAAAGCAAGACCGGGAAGCCGGACCGCGGAATCCTGTCGCAGATAGACCTCGTCGTCGCAGACATTCAGGACGTGGGGCTGCGGTTTTACACCTATTATATATCCCTGTACAAACTGATGGATGCCTGCGCGGAAAACCACAAGCCGGTGCTTATCCTCGACCGCCCCAACCCCAACGGGTTTTATGTCGACGGTCCGATCCTGGATATGAAATACCGGTCGGGCGTCGGCTGCCTGCCCATCCCCGTGGTTCACGGGATGACGTTGGGAGAGCTTGCCGGGATGATAAACGGCGAAAAGTGGCTACCCGCCCAACGCACTTGCCGGTTGCAGGTGATCCGGTGCAAAAACTACACCCATGCCACCCGGTACCAACTGCCGGTGCCTCCGTCGCCCAACCTCCCGGACATGAAATCCGTGTACCTCTATCCCTCGACCTGTTTGTTTGAAGGGACAACCCTCAGCGTGGGACGGGGGACACCCTTCCCTTTTCAGGTCTACGGCAGTCCGGAGATGAAAGCCTGCCCGTTTTCCTTCACACCGCGGAGCATTCCGGGCGCCAAGAACCCGCCTTACCGGGATACCGAATGTTTCGGCGTCGACCTGCGGCAGATTCCCGACGAAACGATTTGGGCGGAAGGACTCAACCTCAACTACATCATAGACGCCTTTCGTCACTTAGGGGGAAAAATCTTCACGCCTTTTTTCCGGAACCTGATTGGCGTCGACTACGTTCAAAAGATGATACTGGACGGCAAACCGGCCACGGAAATAAAAGCCGCCTGGCAAGCCGACGTCGAAAAATTCAGCCGGCAACGGAAACCTTATCTCCTTTACGACGAAAAATAAAAGGGAAGAACAAAAGCCTGTTTTTATTTTTTTGAAGCAATAAGAACCTTAAATCCGGTTGGAAAGTAACTTGCGCTTTCAATATAAATAGTCCTGAATAACTTATAATGGTTATTCAGGACTAATCATCCCGTTATTGTATTTCTATTTCTTCCCAACTCAGTTTCGGCGTCGTGCCCGTAACATGCTTGAAGGCACCGCCGAGTTCTTCGACAAACCCATACGACTGGCTGTACTCGAGCGTGTATTTGGGGTCTTCTCCCATGGTGGGATTGGCTTCAAGAATAGCGTTTTTCAGTACTCCCCCTTGTGGGGTACTCCAGCCGATCGGCTGATTTTGCTTCGTTACTTTATTGGCGGAAGCCACACCCGGTTTTGAATAAACATTGGTAGCATTTACTTCTAATAAAT
>JAIRSN010000072.1 GCA_031255425.1 Dysgonamonadaceae bacterium | reverse complement strand
TTCGTCGGCGCGTTTCCTAATGCATTAGGAAGCTAAAAAATTTCGTCGGCGAACTTCCTAATGCATTAGGAAATTCAAAAACGGTACAAAAATAGGAAGATTTTACCGGGGAAAGAAAGAAATAAAGAAAAAAATGCGTGGCGTCCGCCGGTGATTGATGGATTACAAGTGTATTTATCGCGTGCAAGCAGGGCTAAACGCCGTGGACAGTTGGTTGCACGGGAGGATGAGGGGGAGATTGCCTGCGCACAACCGGATTCTTGCCGGCGGCGGGCGGCGCAGCCGCATTTATAATTTTTGGAGGCATAGGACACGGCATTGTACGTTTTATTATTCATTATATATAGGTGAAAGACGATGATGATAACCCGCAGCCAAGTCGATATGCCGTGCCTCCCAAAAATATAAAAGAGGCTGCGCCTCAAATTATAAAAGACACTGTGTATCTAAGAAAGAAACCCGCTGATTACGCGGGTTTATCAAGGGCGGAAAGGAAGGGATTCGAACCCCCGGAACCCTTTTGAAGTTCACACGCTTTCCAAGCGTGCCTCTTAAACCACTCGAGCACCTTTCCTTTTTTGGAGACGCGAAGGTACAAACAATATTTCATATTCCAAATAGACGGCGCGCATTTTCTGTGGTCTTCTTCCGGACAGTGTCCTCCGGCAGACGGTATATTTCCGCTATTTTCCGCGCTACGTGGACGATATATGCCGGCTCGTTCCGCGTTCCCCGGAACGGAACGGGCGTAAGATAGGGCGCATCGGTCTCCAGGAGGATTCGTTCCAGCGGCGCAAGGGGCAAATAATCGCCGAACGCGGCATTCTTGTAGGTGACAACGCCGTTGATTCCCAGCAGGAAACGTTCGCACTTCAAGGCTTCTTCCAATTCGGAACGGCTCCCGGTGAAGCTGTGAAAAACGCCCCGGAGCCGGTCGACGCCCACCTTGTGCAGGCTTTCGAAAACCTGCGGAAACGCCTCCCGCGTATGAATCGCAACGGGCAAATCCAGGTCGATACTCCATTCCAACTGCTGCTCGAAGGCTTTTACCTGTTCCCTGAGGCAGGTCTTGTCCCAATAAAGGTCGATTCCTATCTCGCCCACCGCAAAGTACTTGCGCCGGGTAAACTCGTCGCGGATCACCGCCAGCTCCTGTTCAAAACCCTCCTTCACGCTGGTGGGATGCAAGCCCATCAGGGGAAAACAGGCCTGCGGATAGCTGTCGCACAAGGCTTTCAGCCGGGGGATGGAGGCAACGTCGATATTGGGCAGGCAAAGTAGCTGCACGCCGCTGTCGAAAGCCCTCCGGAGGACCGCTTCCCTGTCGGCGTCGAACGCTTCGTCGAATACGTGCGTGTGGGTGTCAATAATCATAAAACTTGATTTCGTAGGCATTGAATTTTTCCAGCCGTTCTTCTTCCGGCAGTTTCCAGTACTGAAATTCCACTTTGGTCCACGTATTCCAGAGGATACGGTCGATTTTCGTTGCCAGATCGTCCACTATTTCCCGGTTGCGTTTGATGTTTTTCCGGTAAATGCTCCGGCTCTGGATGGCGTCTTTGAACAGGTCGTAATGCACGATGACTTTCGAGATGGCGGGACTGTAAATCGGCGCGCCTCCCTTGGCGATCCGTTCCGTTTCCGCCTTGATCAACCGCTCGCCCCACTCCAGAATCGCCTCGCCGGTCGAAAGGTCGGGAACCGCAAACCGGTCCCCGCTCTCCAACCCGTAAGCGGGCAACACTTCCGTTTTGATTTCGTTCCGGATAACGGCAAAATTCAGTACCTGAATGAAATGGGAAATATAAAGTTGTGCCGTTTGAAACAAATCCATATACAAGCGTCCCGCCCGGTGTTCGTCGTCCGTCGCCTGCCGGAGGCAGGTCAGCGTATTCTCAAAAGAACTCATCAGCGCCAACAGTTCGTACCGTTCCGCCGCGGTGAGGATGGCCTCCTCCCTGTCGACGGTGTCTTCTTGCTTGATAACCGCCCTCAAAATAAGGAGCCGTTCTTCATGTGTACAGGGGAATCTTTTCGCAGGCATAACGTTGGCTTTAAGAATTTCTATTCATTAATTTTTGGGCAAGATTCAGCAAAACATCCTTTCTTCCGGCAGGTACATTTACCTGCGCCAACTGCCGGACGGCTTTCCGGTAATAATATTCCATCTTCCCGTGTGCTTTTTCTTTCAATAAAAGGCGGTCGTACAGGGCGGTGATTGCCGCGATTTTCTCCTCCTGCGGGTGACCGCCGGCTTGCAGCCAGCGGAGGAGGGTTGCTTTTTCGCTTTCCTCCTTTGTATTTAGCGCATTCACAAGCAGGTATGTTTTTTTATTACTTAAAATATCGCCGCCGATCTTTTTCCCGAACACCGACGGATCGCCGTACACATCCAGCATATCGTCCTGTATCTGAAACGCGATACCCAGGTTGAGCCCGAAGGCATAGAGCAGGTCTTTGTCCTTTTCCGGTGCGCCGCCGGTGATCGCGCCGGATTTCAGCGCAGCGCCCAGCATCACAGCGGTTTTCAGTCGAATCATGTGCAGGTATTCCTCCTCTTTCACGTCCAGCCGGCTTTCGAAGAGCATGTCGTACGCCTGGCCTTCGCAAATTTCGGCGGCAGTTGCCGAAAATAAATCCAGCAATTCCCGCTGGTGCCGGACGGGCGATTTTGCCAGATACTTGTAGGCAAGAATCAGCATGGCGTCGCCCGAAAGGATGGCGGTGTTTTCGTTCCATTTCTTGTGAACGCTGGGTTGTCCCCGGCGAATATCCGCCCGGTCCATCACATCGTCGTGCATCAGGGTAAAATTGTGAAATATTTCCCACGCCAGCGCGATGGGAATGGCGTCGTCGACCTTTTCCCTGAACAGGTTGCAGGACAGGAGCGCAAGCGCCGGACGGACTTTCTTTCCCTTCAGCGACAAAAGGTACGCCATCGGTTCGTAAAGCATGGGAGGTTGTTCCGGATAGCGAATCCCCTGGGTGGCTCGCTCGATGTAAGTTATTGCTTCTGAAAATGTAATCATAACGAACTGTGTTTTTTCTATAATCGAAATACAATCGGCAAATACGACTTTACCCGCACCGGTTTTCCGCCGGCGGTTCCCGGAACCCACCGCGGCATGGCTTTCAATGCCCGTTCCGCCTCCTGGTCCAGGGAGATATACACCCCGCGTTCGACCCGGACATCGGCGATCGAGCCATCGTGGTTGATAACAAAAGAACACCAAACCGTTCCCTGAATCTGCTGGCTCAAAGCCGACGCGGGATATTTCACCTGGTTAAACAGGAAACGCGCCAATTCGGCGGGGCCGCCCGGATACTGGGGCGTCACATCCGGATGCGTGTAAACGTCCGGATCCGGCGTGGCGACGGTTTCCGGCATGGGCGCATCCGTTTCATGCACCCGGCTTAGTTGCTCCAACAGGTTGGAAACGAGGGTTTCTCCGGCGGTGGGCGGCGTTTCTTTCACCGCGTGATATTCTTCGGAAAACGGCGCCGGCGTTTCGGCTTCCGGCTCCACGGCGGAAGAAGCAGCGGAAAGGGTTTCGCCGTTAAATTCCGGTTCGATGTAAAGCGGAGCAAAGCCTTCCCACTCAGGCGACAAAACATTTTCGCTACGCCATTCAAAAAGCACAAACAGCGTAGCCCAGGCAACCACCAATCCCAACAGAAAGAAAGTTGTCCGTTCGTTTTCCAAATCCGCCTGGGGAATTTTCTTTAACTCCATTTTCTTGTAATAAAAAGTGATGAAAGATTCGTAAAGCAGTTATTAAACCGTTTATATCGGAAACAAAGATAGTGGGTTTGGGGCAATAAAACAACAGCCTCGCAGCGCCAACGCACAAAAACCCCCCTCTGCACCCAAAAGAGGCGGGGGGGGGGCACGCAGTGTCTTTTATATTTTAAAGAGGTGCGGTGTATTTGCTTGGCTGTTGAAAATGGAGTTGTACAGGCTGTACATCTCAAGAATCTGTTGGAAAATTGACTTGTACAGCCTGTACATCTCAAAAAAATAAAAGCGGCTGCGCCGCTTTCGCCTTAATATTCCGTATTTTGCGGATCGAAATTCGTCCAGCCGGACGTCCAATTATTCGTAGCTGTTTCGGCGGGACCGAAAGCGCCGATATAATCTACTTTTTCAAATCCGGAGGCCACTTTCGCATTTGTCCATACGGCGCCGGACGCCAAAGGACTATCCGAAGCCGGAAATGCGAGAGGATTGTTGAGATTCAAGGGATTGCCGGAAAGTTTTAAAGCGCTCAGGTTCGTGAATGTCCGGTTTCCGCCGTCGGAACGGTTGAAATAACTTGCCGTAAAAGCGTCGTTTCCGCCGGGATTGACCACCGTGTTGTTTGTCCAGTACTGGGCGTCTTGAAAGTCTTTGACGGCGCCTGCCAACACGCAGTTCGTAATGTTCAACCGGCCTTCCGTAGCGCCTTCCTGAGTGGCGGAATTTTTGTCGTTTTCAATGATCACTCCAATGGGAAAAGCGGCAATCAGGGAGTTGAAAATACTTAGCTGCGTGTTCCGGCGCAAGTGCAGGGCGGCTTGGAAACGGCTTCCGGTTGTGCTGCCGTGTACGCCGGACCGGTCGATATAATTCGCCGGATCGGTTACCGGGCCAAAGAGACTCACGTTCGCAAAAACGGAACCGGTGAAAGGAACGGAAGGTGCGGCGTCTGCATTGTTGTCCGATTCGAAACCGTTGGAGGCTGATTTATCTCCGATTTCAGGATCGCGGACACCCAATGCAAATTGTATTTTCCCGCTGAACCCGTTGTCGGTATCAAAATCATCGTCCCAGCCGCGGAAGGCTACAAGGTAGCGGGCGTTTACGCTTCCCCCAAACCATTCGAACGAATCATCCCCCGAATACGATACCTGGATATGGTCGATTTGAGTGCCTGCGCCTACCGAACCGAATGTAATGCCGTTGATTTCATTATCGGTGGAATATTCTATGCCGGCAAATTCAATCCGGACGTAACTCAATATTCCCGAATTGTCGCCGGCGTCTGTTCCTCCGTGATTGGATCGCACGCCGCCTTCAATGGTTTGCTCGCCCATATTGTTCGGCGCTTTTCCCAGAAGGATGATTCCGCCCCAATCGCCCGGCTTCCGGCTTCCGGGAGCTTGGGCTGAGGTAAACACAATCGGACGTTCTTTACTGCCCTGCGCCATTATTCTCCCGCCGCGTTCGACAATCAGCGTTCCTTGCGTCGATTTGTCACCTTTAATGACGACGCCCGGCTCAATGCGGAGCGTGATTCCGCTTGGAACGTAAACAAACCCTTTGAGACAATAGGTATTCGGCCATTTCAGGGTCATATCCGATTTGAGTTCAAAATTTTCTTTCGAACCGTCGCCCAGATCCAATGTTTCACCGCCGACTTCAGGCTCTGTATCGCCCTTGTCACAACTAACTCCTGCCAATAAAACAGTACACACGAAGAGCATCATGCTCCATAAATTCAGATTTTTTTTCATTTTTCAAGTAATTAATAAAATGTTTATTATTCAATTTAATATAAACGACACGCCCAGAAAAACGGATTGTCCCGGATTGTATTGCCGGGTGATTTGTTCCCGTTTGCAGATTATGCCGTCTTTTTCAAATTTCGGAAATTGCTTGTACAGCACATCTTCGGAAAGAATATCTTTTACCGAACAACGTATTTCGATTCTTTTCCCGATGGCTTTGCTTACCGTAAAATCCAGTTCATTCCGGGGCATTTCGTACGAATCGGGAATCAATGTGTTGATGTTGTGGTCGATACTGTTGGACTTTCCCAGTCCGACGATGCGCTTTCCGATGCGGTTGTAGAGCAGGGAAGCATCCAGCCGCATTTTCTCCGACCGGAAAAAAAGCCCTGTGTTGATTACGTAAGGCGATTGCCCCTGCATGGGGCGGTCGGGTTCGGCAACGACTTCTCCCGGTTTGAAATGCACATTGCTTGCAATCCACGCGGTATTCAAGACCAGCGAAAAGTAAGGCAGGCCGATAAAATCCAGTTTTTTGCGAATATCCAGCTCGATTCCCCAGCTTTCCGCCCGGTCGGCGTTTTCGTAATTGTAACGCAACGAACCGCCCATGTCGATGTATGTCCACTCAATCGGATGGTTGAACTGTTTATAGAAAACGCCCAGGCTCATCGTTTCTCCCAAGCCGGGATAAAATTCATACCTCAGGTCTATATTATTGATCAGGGCTGTTTTCAGGCGCTCGTTCCCGCCTATTTCACTGAACAGGTCGAAATCAAAATAAACCGACGGTGATATTTCCCGCAATTCGGGACGATTGAGCGAACGGCCGTAAGCAATCCGCAACTGATGTTTATCCGTAAACTTGTACGTCAGATTGGCCGAAGGAAGTCCGTTCGATTCACGCGTTTTCCGGCTGGTTTTCAGGTTCAAATCCGGTGCATCGGAACGGTCGCGCCCAAGTTTCGTGGAATGATGCTCGAAGCGGACGCCGGCATACAGGTTCCATTTGCCGTAAGGAATTTCAAGCACCGCATAACCGGCCGCGTGTTGCACGGAAGCGGTATACGCATTGGTTTTGAGCGTTATATCGTCCAGATAGACCTTTCCCGCATCCAAATACCGGCTGCTTAACATTTCTTCGAACGGAAGGATCAAATAGTCTTGGCGTTCCTCATAACTCAGTTTATCATACCGGTAAATAAATTCCTGCGGTGCATAATTCCGGGTGCGGTATTCGCCATAGATTCCCGCTTTCAGTACCGGCCGGAACGGTATCCGGACGATTGTCCATTTATAGTTCAGCGCCGCGGAAAAGTTGTGATCGTTCAACTCCTGAAAATACCGTTTGATATTTTCATTTTCGATCCGTTCCGGAGGCGTTTTTTCCGGATGCCCGATTCCTGCCTGACAGGTGATAATACGCCGGTCGGGTTCCTCTTTATTTGCATACGAATAGCCGGTATTCCAGCGGAGGGTTTGGTTCGGCGACAAGTCGTGCGTCCCCGCAAACTGTCCGCTGTAAGTCAGCCGGGAAGAATACAGCATTTCCGTTTGCTCACGGTAATACAGGCTGCTCATGTCTTTTGTGCCCGAACGTTCCGTCAGGCGGTTTCGCCCCAGGAGATTCAGTAAGTTTTTGAATTCGATGCGGTTGGAAGGGTTCGGGACGAAAGACCAATTATGCATTGCCCCCAGGCGGACGTCGTTTGAAAACTGATTGTCAAAATAATTATCAAGAAAAACCGGACGGTCTGCCGTAGCGGAGTAGATACCGTACCTTGCGTTTTTCATCCCGCGTACCCCTTTGTATGTATTGCTGTAAGTGATGGATGTCATGTTGCCGGTCACCTTGTGATCCGCGGTTTCCATCCGGCGGGTCATCAGGAAGGCGAGGCGCTGGTCAGGAAGCGGCATCCCTTCGCGGATGCTCCAATCGCTCTTGAATCCCCTGCTGAAGTCGAATCCCAAAACGTTTGCCCGGCTGCCCGGATTCAGTTTCAAATCGCCGGATAAAGTGTTTGTGTTGAATCCGGTTGCGTAATTCAATTCGGTCCGGTTTTCATCGGGGACGTCTTTGGTGGCGATTTTAACAAAGCCGCCGGAAAAGTCGCCCGGTATCTCCGGCGAAGGCGATTTATAGACCAACAGATGGTCGATCTGACTGCTTGGGACAAGGTCAAGCGGGAAAGCCCTGCTGTCGGTTTCCGTACTTGGAACGGCAAGCTCGTTGATCCAGGCGTTATTATACCGTTGCGAGAGTCCCCTCACGATGATAAAGCGATCGTCGATGACCGTTATGCCGGGAATACGCCGCACAACTTCGGAGGCTATCCGGTCGGGGCTTTTGGCTATCTGTGCCGCCGAGATGCCACTTGTCACCTGCGGCAAGGATTTGACGGTCAACAGCATGTTGTTTTCCGTGTGGCTGCGCATCCGTCCTTTGACAACGACTTCTCCGATTGTTTTCACATCGGTTTCCATCGCGATATTTATTCCGGTGACCGGCGCGTTCAAATGACATTCGACTTCGACCGTTTTGTAAGATAAATAGCTGAAAACTAAGGTGCATTTCTCGCCGGACAAGCCAGCGATGGCATAATGACCGTCCACGCCGGTGGCGGCGCCCTGGGTTGTGTCCTTGATCCGAACCGTGGCGCCGATGATTGGCTCGCGGGTTTCCGAATCGTGTACGAAGCCTGTTATTTCTTTCGATGCGCTACCGGCAAAGAGCGCCTGGAAGGATGCCGGAGGAAGGAGCAGTAAGAAGAAAGTAAAAAATCCCGTTTTTAATTTGTTTTGCATTTTCGTTTCAAAATGATTTGACGGTGCAAAATTAAAAACGGGATATTACCAACCTGTTACAGCCGGTTGACAATAAATTGAATCTTATATGACATTTGTTTTACACAAAAAAAGAATGAAGGAAACGGTTCATTTCCTTCATTCCCTTTTCTTTTCCGCCGGTTTAGTCCAGCCTTTTGGCGCCGTCTTTTATCACGACGTCGTACACTTTGGGACGGATACCGAATTTGTTTTCGTAGGCTTCAGCCGTTTTTTTAACAAATTCGTCCGCACTGTTTTCCTTTACCAGGTTGATGGTGCATCCACCAAAGCCTCCGCCCATCACGCGCGAGCCGGTTACGCCCAGCTCTTTCGCTTTGTTGTTCAGAAAATCCAGCTCGGGACAACTCACTTCGTATTTTTTACTCAATCCTTCGTGCGTTTCGTACATTTTCCTGCCCACCGTTTCGTAATCGTCCTTCTTCAAGGCTTCGCAAGTATCCAACAGGCGCTGAATCTCTTCGATTACAAATTCGGCACGCATGTAATCCTCTGCGCTTACTTCCTTTTCCACTTCTTTCAGCATGTTTAAGTTGGCGTCGCGAAGCAACTTTACCTCCGGATGTTTCCGGGCAATCGCTTCGACCACTCTTTCGCACGATTCGCGGCGCTTGTTGTATGCCGAAGACGCCAATTCGTGCGTCACACAGGTGTTCAGCAACACAAGTTTATAGCCTTTGGGATGAAAGGGGATGTATTCATACGCCAGCGAACGGCAATCCAGCCGGATCAAAGCGCCTTCTTTTCCCAGGCAGGAGGCAAACTGGTCCATGATGCCGCATTTTACGCCCACGTAATGATGTTCCGTAGCCTGCCCGATGGTAGCCAATTCCTGCCGGGTAAATCCAAGCCGGAACTGATCGTTCAACGCATAACCGACGGCGCTCTCCAAAGCGGCCGACGAAGACATCCCGGCGCCGAGCGGCACATCGCCCGAAATAACAATATCGAATCCGGGAATACTTTTCCCTCTTTTTATCATCTCCCGGACTACTCCGAAGATGTATTTTGCCCATCCTGCTTCCGGCTTATCTTCTTCTTTCGTACCGAATACGGACGTTTCGTTCAAATCCAAGGCACAGGCATTGATTTTGTCCTTTCCATTTGGTTTAACCACGCAGTACATCGCTTTGTCGATAGCGCCCGGAAGCACAAAACCGCCATTGTAATCGGTGTGTTCGCCAATTAAATTGATTCGGCCCGGAGAAGTATAAAGCGTTCCCCCCGAGCCGAACCGTTCTTCAAAGGTTTCTTTGATTTTTGATCTCATCATGCAATCGAATCGTTATTCTACCAAACCTTTAATATGCACGACCAGTTTTTCCGGAACCCCGTTGGTGGTGATTGTCACCGTTTTGTTGAACGGTCCCGGCCGTCCTTTCGGGTTGTATGTAGCGACTACTTCCCCCGTTTTACCCGGTTCGATAGGCGTTTTTGTCCAACTGGGAGTGGTACAGCCACACGTTGCCTTTACGTTGGTAAGAACGATAGGCGCATCGGTGTTGTTGGTGATCACAAACGTAGCGCTTACATTGCCCGCATCCTCTGCGATTGTTCCGAAATCATGCGTTGACTTGTCCACAGTCACCTCTTTCGCTTTTTCCTGTGCCTCGGCCGTTGCCGGAGCGAATGCCATTAAACCAAGTCCTGCTGCTACAACAGGAATCAATAATAACTTAAAAATTGTCTTTGTCCTTAACATAACTATCACATTTTAGTGTTTATAAATAAAATACAAAACTCACCAATGTGGCAAAGGTAATGAGTTTTACCGGAAATGCCAAATATTCAAATGGAAAAGAGCGCGGCGCGGTTTTTCCTTGCCGCCCGGAACCGGGGTATTAAAAAAGCCGGCCCCATTTCCGGAGCCGGCTTTTCCTTGTTATTACATGCCGGTTTTATTATTGCCGTTTTCGGACTGACCCCGGATATGGATAGTACTTAATAAAGTCCTGTCTGTTTTGTATTTTAAGATAACGAGGGGAATGAAAGAAGTGAGAATAATTAACGATTAGTCAGTAGTTAATAGTTGGTTGCTAAATATTTCCGGCGGCGGTAAAGACAACTTTTCTTA
>JAIRSN010000058.1 GCA_031255425.1 Dysgonamonadaceae bacterium | reverse complement strand
CGCACGACTTCAAAAAAGCAACCGTTCAACTGCACGGAATCAACAAAACGGTTATAATGGCCGACGATTTCAACGATAAGAAGATTAATGTGATTGTGAACGTTTTCGCCCGTTCCATTATCGAAGGCCGGAACCTGGGATTCCCCACCGTCAGAGACAGTGTCATCGCCTCCGACATGTCGTGGAAAATGCTTGAGAATGCGGCGGAAAATGCGCTCCCCTGCATCGGGAAACCGGAAGATATGGATGAAATAATGGCGAGAAGACGAACCTTGAAAAACGGTTATGGCTTACCTACTCCTTCGTTTTGTTCCGATAGGCAGCCGGCGAAATTCCCACATTTTTCTTGAAAAGGCTGCAAAAATATTCTACATTTTCGAAACCGGCGCTGTGTGAAATTTCTTTCAGGTACATATTGGTAGTTGTCAGCAGTTCTTTGCTTTTATTGATCTTTAATTCCATGATATATTGCTTGGGAGCGTATCCCGTATATTCCTTGAATATCTTTCTGAAATGAGAATAGCTCAGGCACAGTCTGTCGGCAATATCCGCCGGCGAGATATTCAAGTGGAAATTGTCCTTCATGATTTTCTTCGCTTCTTCAATCTTCACAGGGAGTGTCTGTTCATCGAAAAAAGATTGCTTATTAATGGAATAAATAATCCCCAGCATATATTTGACGAGTCCGGCAAGCATCTGTTGCAATCCGGTTTCACGTTCATTTGTCGCTTTGATGGCTTGGTCGAAAAGTTCGATAATGGTATTATTGTAACCGATATTAAAAACCGGTTTCGACTTATTGAAAAACCCGTTTTCGCACAACCGGTCTATATCTGCCCCTTTAAATCCGATCCAGTATTCTTCCCATCCGGTTTCTTCGTTCGGACTGAAATTGTGCCATTCGTTTGGAAAAAGGAAAAACAGGTTCCCGGTACGGATTTTAATTTCCTTGCAGCTTTTGGAAACGAAGGATCCCTCACCACGGGCAACGTAGAGGAATTGGTATTCATCCAGTATTCGCCCTTTTTCCGTTGAAAAAAGATATGAATTCGGATGATTTTGCGTCGGATAAGGCTTGTGGGCTTCTATATTCTGATGACCAACCGTATTCACCGTCAATCCCCATAACTCATCGAAATTACTGTTTGACAAGTACTTTACGCTTTTGTTATTATCCTCACGTTGTCTCATATTTTATTTCTTAAAAATACAAAACACAAAGGTAAAAAAAAATCAATTTACTTAATTCATATATCATTTTATATAACTCGAAATAGTATTTTTTTAAATAATTTTGCACAATAATTTCAGTTATTTTAATATAATTATATAACATAACTAAATCAATTAATTAAATTTTATGCGTTATGAAAATTAAAAATCTTTATTTAGCGGTAGCTATTGTATTCGCTACAAGTTTGTCATTTTATTCTTGCGATAAGGGAAATGATCCTGCGAATGGAGTAAAAGTAACACTGGATGTAACCGGTTTCCCTGAAGATTCTGTCGCATTCACCACCGGAGAATATGCGATTACCGTGACGCTCTCCGACCAGGATGCCGATTGGAGAGTTAAAAGTTCCGACCTGTCGATTGCCACATGCGATCCTCAACGCGGCACGGGTGATGGCGCCTTTACCGTAAAGGTGACTGCCAATCCGGATGAAAAAGTACGTACAGCAACCGTTACCATTTATCTAACCGACGATGAAACGATAAGCAAAGACTTTACCATCAACCAGAAACCTCGTACCGATGATTTTGACTTTGAAGACAGCGGACTGTTCTCCGATAAAGCCGTATCGGTTCGGTATTTCTGGAGTGCCTGGAACGCCCCTTATGCAGACGGGACGCCGGCATTGTGTTACCATTTCACCCTGGCGAAGGCAGGTACGCTGACCATTGAACTGGATCCTACCTACTTGCATATTTTCCTGCATAATGAAAAGCCTGCCACTGCTCCAATCCTTTCATGGATAGACAAAACGATCCCGAAAATGGAGGAAATAGGCGAATATGACGACGGTGTGGCAGATGCTTTTAATGAAGCGGTTTATGCGCCTAACGGCGATAAGGATTACGTTAAATCCGGCGGCGGCGATATTGAAAAACAGGACAGGCATGACAAAGGAAATGCCGGTTCATGGTCATGGGATTTGCCCGCCGGCGAATATTGGACGACTCATACTCTTGAAGAGTTCACCGTTCCGGGAGGCGAAGTGGTTCCGAAACCGAATGAAATTCAGTATACCTATAAGGCAACCTTTAGAGCGAAATAAATCAGATCGTGAAAAACCAGAGAACCGGCAAAGAAAAGCTCATTTTCTTGTCGGTTCTTTATAAAATCAGATTAACTATGCTTAAGAACTACTTGACAAAAAATAACCGCTTATTTCGATCCTGTTTGCCGGTATTGTTTGGGTTGCTGTCTTTCGGCGCGTATGCCCAAAACATAACCGTTACAGGCATGGTAAGCGACAGCGACGGCCCGTTAGCCGGCGTGAGCGTGCAACTGAAAGGCACAAGCGTTGGTACGGTAACCGACATCGATGGCGGATATGCTGTTTCAGCGCCCCAAAACGGCGTGCTGGTTTTTTCATTCATCGGAATGAACACACAGGAAATACCTGTCGGAGGGAAAAGCCGCCTGGATGTCATCCTGACCGAAAACGCTATCCTGCTGGAAGACGTAGTGGTTATCGGTTACGGCACTTTGGAAAAGAAAATGGTTTCCAGCGCCGTTACGTCTATTTCGGCGAAAGACCTTGTCACCGGCGTAGGCGGTGCAACCATCGCCAATGCCCTGAAGGGCAAAGTGAGCGGACTGGTTATGTCCGGTACCGACAGCCCGAATGCAACGAACGATTTACAGTTGCGGGGGATGGCTTCGCTGGAAAATTCCCGCTCGCCGCTGGTGGTCATCGATGGGATGCCTGGCGGCGATATTCGTTCGGTCGTGCAGGAAGATATTCAGTCCATCGACATCCTGAAAGATGCTTCGGCGGGTGCGATATACGGCACTCGCGCTACGGGCGGTGTGATCCTGATCACAACCAAACGGGCGCAGGAGGGCAAAACGCGAATCAGCTACACCGGCGAAACGACGTACAAGGAAACGTTCGGCAAACCCAATATTATGTCCACCAAAGAATACCTCCGGAATTTCAACCGCGCTATCGACTACGAAGCCGATACCGACTGGTGGGATGAGGGGCTGGCGGAAAATCCTTTCTCCACAAAGCACCTGCTCTCGCTGAACGGCGGGAACGAAGGCGCAAGGGTTTATGCCAACGTGATGTATGAAAAAAACAACGGCATTCTCCGCGGCGACTCCCGCACCGATTTCGGCGGACATATCAACGCCAATTTCAAGGCAATGAACGGTTGGGTCGAACTGAACACGACCGTCGATTACCGTCAGGCAAACCGCGACCAGTCCAAGCCGGATACCAACATCCTTTTGGCGCTGAATCCTTCCCGCGCTGTAAAAAATGCGAACGATCCCTCCGGATACAATGTCTGGACGGTGGGCAACGAAGTGGTGAACAATATCGCCGACGCCGATTTGAATACGGACAACACGCTCGACAAATGGTTTCGTCCGGGCGCCGAACTGATCATCAATATCCTGCCGGTCAAGGGACTCTCGCTCCATGTAACGGGCAGCTATGAAAATCGGCAGGCGGAGATTCACAAATACACGTCGATGTACAGCAGCAGCGAACAGAGAACCAAAAGAAAAGGCTATGCCAACTTGAAATTTTCGAAAAGGGATAACTTCAATACCGAATCCTACCTGTCGCTTTCCCGTCAGTTCGACGATCATTTTGTCAGCGCGGTTGCCGGATACAGCTATTACGAAACCGGTGGAGAGGAATTTGAGATGTCTAACGCTAATTTTTCCGTGGATGCGCTCAAATACTGGAAAATGGAGTCGGGAAGCTGGCTGAAAGAAGGAAATGCGGATATGAAATCAAGGAAGTCAACCAAAAACAAACTCTTGGGTTATTTCGGCCGCGCGCACTACAATTGGAAAGGGAAGTACATGGCTATGGCTACCATACGCCGGGAAGGATCTTCCAAGTTTGTTGCGGCAAACGCTTTCGGTACGTTCTGGTCGCTTTCGGGCGGATGGCGTATCTCCTCCGAAGAATTTATGAAAAACGTGACGGCGGTAAACGACCTCAAACTGCGTGCGGGATACGGGGTAACCGGCAACGAAGGCTTCGACAGGGATTACAACACCTACCTCTATGGCTTGGATCTCTTCTGGATGATGCCCTCGGGCGAATTTGCACCGGGACTCAACGTGGCGACGGTTCCTTCTCCTACCTTGCAATGGGAAGAAAAACACGAGTGGAACCTCGGGCTGGATTACTCGCTGTTTAACAACCGCCTTTTCGGTAAAATAGACTTATACCAGCGCAACATCGAAAAGCTGCTCTACAAAGTTTCCGTACCGATGCCGCCCAACGTCGTTTCCGATATGTATGAAAATATCGCTACGCTTGTAAACCGCGGATGGGAATTTGAAATCGGCGGAAAGATTGTCAAGACCAAAGATTGGGACTACGAAACAGCCGTCAACCTGAGCCATAATGTCACAAGCGTCGATTACCTGAGCAAAGACAAAAGCTATCAGGACGGCAACCAGATCCTTTATAACACCTTCTCGCACCGCTTGCAGGTGGGACAGCCGGTTGGCTCATACTTCCTCTACAAACATGCGGGATTTGAGTCCAATGGCGACGGGAAGTCCTCTGATTTCAGGGTGCTGGACGCTGCGGGCAATTCGATACCGCATACGAAAGCAAGACCGGAAGACCGGGTCTTTGCCGGCAACTACACCCCGCTGGTTATCGCCGGATGGACGCATAACCTGCGCTACAAGAACTGGACGCTCAATATGACGCTGACCAGTTGGATTGATTTCGATGTTTTCAATGGAATCGATTACAACATCGGATACGCACCGTTGCAGTCTTCCGATATACCGTACAACCGGTTGAGAGACGCATTCGGGAAGCATAACCACATCCGGACAAACGGACTTCCGTCTATGAGCGACTATTTCCTCGAAGACGGCACCTTCCTGAAAATACAAAACGTCAGCCTCGGTTATACGCTGGATTCCCGGAAGTGGTCGAACGACCTGATGGATCATATCCGCTTCTATCTGACGGGAAACAACCTTTACACCTTTACAAAATATTCCGGCTACAACCCCGAAGTGACCATTACCGGATGGCAAGGCGGAATCGAAGACAAAGTCTATCCGCAGACGAGAAGCTATGTATTGGGCGTTCAGTTTAACTTTTAATTATTAACAGAGATGAAAATTTACAAAACAATCATGCTGCAAGCAGCCGTTCTGCTTGCAATGAGCGGATGCAATGTCGAACCGGAATACTATTCGGAGATGGGTCCCATGTCTGTTTTCGAGGCGCCGCAAAGAGTCTACGAACGCCTTGCAAGTGTTTATGTCCATGTGGCATACAACGAAGGCATAGGCTTCCACAACAGCAGTTGGTCTTTTTTGCAGGAATTTAATACCGACGAACTCTGTCTCCCTATCCGGGGAACCGATTGGGAAGACGACCAGGAATATGTGCGGCATTACCTGCACGACTACACCCCTTCCATGCGTGAACTCGAAGGCGCTTGGAATGCGGTTGGAATGGGCGTTGCAAAAGCATATCAGGCAAAAGAAGATTTGGATACATACGCGGATTTCAACAAGTTGTTTCCCGAAGATCCGGAAGGCGTGAGGGATGCGGTGCTTATGCAGTTGGATGTGATTGTAGCCATGTGCTACCTCCGCGGCCTTGATTTTTTTGGCGGCTATCCGATCTACTACTCCAATAAGGACACGGTCAAGGGACGCAATTCCGACCGTGAAGTATTTGAATTTATCGAAAAGCTATTGACCGATGCCTTGCCCAAACTGCCGAAGAAAGCGAACCCGAATGCCGTGCAGACAGGTTACGTCGATCAGGGGGTGGCTGCCGCTTTGCTGGCTCGCCTCTACTTCAATGCCGAATCGTACATCCAGGAATCGCGGTTTGCCGACTGCGCCCGGATTTGCGAACTGTTTTTGCAGGGTGAATACGGCGTCTACCAACAGGCCGGCGACTATCGGAACGTGTTTGGCTGGGGCAATGAAACCTGCGGCGAAATCATCTGGTCGATTCCCAGCGACAACTCCAAATACCAGTGGAATTTCGGCAATTACGAGCATATGTTGCACTACGAATCGTGGAAAACGCTGAACTTTCCGGGCTTGGGAGCCTTGGTTTGCCCCGCCGTTCCGGGTTTGTACAACGGATGGTGTTTGACGCCTTCGCTCGACGGCGACTCCCTGTGTTACGCGGAAGGCAGGACCGGTTACGGAAAAGGAGTCAGCCCGAAAGCGTTTAAGCTGGGCAGTCCTTACGCCAAGTTTGAAGATACCGACGTACGCAAGAAGCAATACGTATACAAGGGCGGCGGCACATACGAAGGCATGTTCCTTGTCGGTCCGCAGGGATACTACGACGGAGTCGACGAAAACGGGCGGCCCAAGATTGTCGGCGCCATCGGCAGCAGGGAATACAGCGGGAAGCCGCTTGTCATTGTGGATCAAATCGCTTACCTGTCGCGGCGCGGCGATGCCGATTTTGCGGAAGGCATCAAACATGGCGAAGAAAATTCGGGCATCCGCCTGATCAAATTCTCCCCCATACCCAATGGCGCAGAGCAAAACCTGATGTTCAATCCCGACCGTCCGATCATCCGCTTACCGGAAATCAAGTACATGCTGGCGGAATGTAAACTGCGTGACGGAGCCACAGGACCTGCGGCGACGCTTATCAACGAGGTGCGGGCGCGTTATTTCGAGGACGGCAACGACCCGAATCCGGTAACGGCTGCCAATCTCGACAAATACCGGATGCTCGACGAATGGATGATCGAATTTCTGGGCGAAAACCGCCGCCGGACCGACCTGATTCGGTGGGGCGAGTTTACGAACGGGCGGTGGTTCGACCACGAACCCGACGGACAAGCCCATCTCAACCGGTTGCCTCTGCACGAGAAAACCATAGGCGCCAACCAATTACTGACGCCCAATAATCCGGGCTATAATTGATTTGATTCAAAGAGGCGGTCTCACTATCCACGCCGGTTCTCCGGGCAAATGAAGGTTGAGGCAGCCTCTGTTTCAATATACGGAAAGCAACGAAAAAGACCTTTCCGTATTTTTTCGCACTTCAGCGGAAAAGCATAACAAAGATATTTCAATGAAAAGAGTACATCTGTTCATGTTCCTGTTGTGGACGGCAGGATGCGGCGTTGCCGCCGGACCGGTTGCCGTAGTCGATCTGCGTTGCGAACACCTGGTTGACCCGCTCGGCATCGACACGGAAACGCCCCGTTTGAGCTGGAAGCTCCAAGACGGCCGCCACACACGCGGCAAGCGGCAAACCGCCTACCGGATTCTTGTGGCGACTGCGCCGGACAAACTCACAGTGGGCAAAGCCGATGTCTGGGATAGCGGCGTCGTGTCGTCCGGACAGTCGCATCTGGTAGCAGTATTGCCTGAAATGCCGCTGCAATCCGGCGGTGATTATTATTGGAAAGTACAGGTTCGGGATGAGCGCGGCATTCCTTCCGGATGGAGTGAGGCCGCCCGTTTTTCGATGGGGCTTCTCAACCGTTCCGACTGGAAAGGCGAATGGATAAAACACCCGTCGGCTTCGCCCGAAAAGCATATCTGGTTCCGGAAAAAGCACCTCGTGAACGACTTGCCGGCAACCGCTTTCGCGTATATTGCCTCTGCCGGTTACCACGAACTGTATGTCAACGGGCAAAAAGCCGACAGCCGGGTATTGGCTCCGGC
>JAIRSN010000028.1 GCA_031255425.1 Dysgonamonadaceae bacterium | reverse complement strand
TTTATTTTAGATTATTAATTATTTATCGTAAATTTGCCCGCGAATTTGTATAATAAGATGAAACAAATCAATCTAAAAGGAATGGGAGTAGCGCTCGTTACTCCTTTCGAATCAAATAGAAAAATAGATTATTCCGCCTTGGAACGGATCGTTGACTTCCAACTGCAAAATGAGACCGATTACTTAGTTATTTTGGGTACAACCGCCGAGACGCCTGCGCTCGACCCGGAAGAACAAAAGGAAATCATCCGCCGGGTAACGGCGCAAGTCAAAGGGAAGGTGCCGCTTGTGTTGGGCTGCGGCGGAAATGATACCCGTTCCGTCGTCCGGAAACTCGAAACCGGTGATTTTACCGGAATCGATGCGATTCTTTCGGTCGTTCCTTATTATAATAAGCCGTCGCAGGAGGGGATTTACCGGCATTACCGGCAAATTGTATATGCCTCTCCGCTACCGGTGATTCTTTACAATGTGCCTTCGCGCACGGGCGTCAACATGAGCGCGGAAACTACGTTGCGGATTGCCCGCGAGTGGGATAAAGTGATCGCCATAAAAGAAGCATCCGGAAATATCACCCAGGTGAGCGCGATTCTTAAAGACAAACCCGAAGACTTTCAGGTCGTTTCCGGCGACGATGCCACCACACTCCCCTTGATTGCATTGGGGGCGGAAGGCGTAATCTCCGTGATAGGCAACGCTTTCCCCGCCGAATTCGGACGGATGGTACGGTTGGCGCTTGCCGGCGACTATGCCCCGGCGCGGGACATTCATTACCGCTTCACCGAACTGTTTGAGTTGCTCAGCGTAGACGGCAATCCCGCCGGGGTGAAAAGCGTATTGAACGCCCTGGGGTATATCGAAAACGAACTCCGCCTGCCCCTGGTTCCCGCACAAAAGGCAACTTGCGAAAGGATACGGCAAGCCCTGAGACGGCATTGACCGCCGCCGCCCCGTTTCTTTTATATCCCTAAAATCATTACCTTTGTCACCTGAATTTTACAACCCCCGATAAGAATCATTAGTATATGAATAAGAAATTTGCCGAGTACAACAAATTGGATTTGCCGGAAGTCAACCGGGAAATATTGACCCGTTGGGAAGAAAAGGACGTCTTTCATAAAAGCCTGGAAATAAGAGAAGGAGCGCCCTCTTTCGTGTTCTACGAAGGACCGCCTTCGGCAAACGGCATGCCGGGCATTCACCACGTCATTGCGCGGAGCATCAAAGATATTTTCTGCCGCTACAAAACCATGAAGGGATTCTTTGTCAACCGCAAAGCCGGCTGGGATACGCACGGATTGCCCGTGGAACTGGGCGTGGAAAAGGCGTTGGGCATCACGAAAGACGATATAGGGAAAAAGATTTCCATCGAAGAATACAACGCAGCATGCCGGAAGGCGGTCATGAAATACACCGAAGAATGGGAAGACCTGACCCGCAAGATGGGCTATTGGGTGGATATGGAAAACCCGTACATCACCTGCGAAAACCGGTACATCGAAACGCTCTGGCACCTGCTGAAAGAATTGTACAGGAAAGGGTTATTATACAAAGGATATACCATCCAGCCCTATTCGCCGGCAGCGGGAACCGGGTTGAGCACGCACGAACTGAACCAGCCGGGATGCTACCGCGATGTGAAAGACACCACCTGCACCGCCCAGTTTAAGATAACGAATCCGCTTCCGCAAATGGCGGGTTTCGGAGAGGCATTCTTCCTTGCCTGGACCACAACTCCCTGGACGTTGCCCTCCAACACGGCACTCTGTGTAGGTCCCAACATCGAATACGCCGCCGTACAGTCCTACAATCCCTACACCGGGAAACCGCTCACCGTTGTGATTGCCAAAGAGCGGATTCCTCATTATTTCAACGAAAAAGCCAACGCCGTTGCCTGGGAAGATTACCAACCGGGCGACAAGTTGATTCCGTTCAGGACGGTCGCTTCGTGGAAAGGCGAAGAACTCGCCGGACTGGAATACGAGCAGTTGATTCCCTGGGTTACGCCTTCCTCCCCCAAGGGGAAAAGCGCTTTCCGCGTGATTACCGGCGACTTTGTAACCACCGACGACGGCACGGGAATCGTTCACATCGCCCCCACCTTCGGCGCCGACGACGACCGGGTGGCGAAAGCCAACGGCGTTCCCCCGCTGATGCTGGTCGACAAAGACGGAAACCTCCGCCCAATGGTAGACCTGACCGGAAAGTTCTTCAACCTGGGCGATCTGGATGAACATTTCGTCGCCAGCTCGGTGAACGTTCCGTTCTACGCCGAGTATGCCGGGCGCTTTGTGAAAAACGAATACGACCTGCGGAAGCATCCTTCGGAGGAAGACACCACCTTGGACATCGACCTCTGCGTGATGTTAAAGCAACAGAACCGCGCATTCAGGATCGAAAAATATGTCCATAACTATCCGCATTGCTGGCGTACCGACAAACCGGTGTTGTATTACCCGCTGGACAGTTGGTTTATCCGCACTACCGCGCTCAAAGAGCGTATGATAGAACTGAACAATACCATCAACTGGAAGCCGCAGTCGACCGGAACCGGACGCTTCGGGAAATGGCTGGAAAACCTTCAGGACTGGAACCTGAGCCGCAGCCGCTATTGGGGAACGCCCCTGCCGATATGGCGTACCGACGACGGGACGGAAGAAAAGTGCATCGGCTCGGCTGCCGAATTAATCGAAGAAATCAACAAAGCGGTGGCTGCCGGCCTGATGGCGGCAAACCCGTACCGCCGGTTCACGCCGGGGGTTTACACCAACGAAAACTATGCGGAGGAAAACATCGACCTGCATCGTCCGTATGTAGACCAGATTGTATTGGTTTCGGAAAACGGAAAGCCCATGAAACGGGAAACAGACCTGATCGATGTGTGGTTTGATTCCGGCGCCATGCCGTTTGCCCAGAACGGGCTCCCGCTGGCGGAAGACTTGAGCAGCGCTTTCCCCGCCGACTTTATTTCCGAAGGCGTCGACCAGACGCGCGGCTGGTTTTTCACGCTGCATGCCATCTCTACCATGCTGTTCGACAGCGTTGCGTTCCGGAATGTCGTTTCCACGGGACTGGTGCTGGACAAGAACGGCAACAAGATGTCCAAGCGCTTGGGCAACAGCATCGACCCGTTCGAGATTATTGCCATCCACGGCTCCGACCCCATGCGCTGGTACATGATTACCAACGCTTCGCCCTGGGACAACCTGAAATTCGATCCGGAAGGCATCGAGGAAGTCCGCCGCAAATACTTCGGAACGCTTTACAATACCTATTCCTTTTTCGCCCTCTATGCCAATGTCGACGGATTCGAATACCGCGAGCCGGACCTTCCGCTGGAAGACCGTCCGGAAATCGACCGCTGGATTCTTTCCCTGTTGAACACCCTGGTCAAGGAGGTCGACGAATACTATGCCGCCTACGAGCCGACGAAAGCCGGGCGGGCGATCAGCGATTTTGTGAACGATCACCTGAGCAACTGGTATGTGCGCCTGAACCGCAAGCGGTTTTGGGGCGGCGAAATGAACGACGACAAACGCTCGGCTTATCAAACCCTGTACACCTGCCTGAAAACGGTGTCCCTGCTGATGGCGCCGGTCGCGCCGTTCTATGCCGACAAACTCTACCTCGACCTGCTCTCCGGATGCGCGGCGGAAAACACGCCTGCCTGCCTTTCCGTCCACCTGGCGGACTTCCCGGCGGCGAAGGAGGCATGGATCGACAAAGCGCTGGAGGAGCGGATGCAAACGGCACAGGCGATTTCTTCCATGGTCCTGGCTTTGCGCAGAAAGGTGAATATCAAAGTGCGCCAGCCCCTGTCTTCGCTGATGATTCCGGTCTTGGATCCCCATCAGAAAGAGACGATAGAAGCCGTTAAGGGATTAATCCTGAATGAGGTGAACGTCAAAGAAATACACTACGTGGACAATGCCGCCGGCATTCTGGTAAAGAAGATCAAGCCCGACTTCAAGAAGTTAGGACCGCGTTACGGAAAGATAATGAAGGATCTGGCAAGCGCAATCGCCGGATTGTCGCAGGAATCCATCGCGCAACTGGAGCAAGCCGGACGGTTGACCCTCAACGTTGCCGGACAGTCCGCCGAAATCACAACGGACGACGTAGAAATCCTCTCGGAAGACATCCCCGGATGGCTCGTTGCAAACGACGGAAAGCTAACGGTTGCCTTAGACATCACCGTCTCCGAGGCATTGAGAAAAGAAGGCATTGCCCGCGAACTTGTCAACCGGATTCAGAACATCCGCAAATCCGCCGGCTTTGAGATTACGGACAAAATCCGCGTAAGCATCCAGCCGGACGCCCGCATTGTCGAAGCCCTTGCCGAATATAAGCCATACATTGCAAAGCAAGTACTTGCCGACAGCATTGTGTTGGAAGATTTGACCGGGGGAACGGAGCTGGATTTCGACGATTTCAAGTTGTTCGCGAAAATAGAGCGGATTTAATACCGTAAAAAAACGATTTATATTTTTTAGTTTGATAGAATCTCACTATTTTTGCGAGGTTTTTTAAATAAAGCATAGAAACCAATTTATAAAAAACATATTTAATTAAAGAAAGCGTTAGCTTTTATTCTTGTTCACGAAACTTCAACAATTTCGATTTCCACAAGAATAAATAAGTCGACGCTCACGTTGGATGCGTGGGCAAACTTATTTGTGGAAATGGGTAGTTGAAGACCTCGTGAACAGATAAAGTTACAAGTCCCACGCTTCGCATATTTAAACCGCTTCTCTCCGGGACTCAGGAAGCCCAACATACATCAATGAAACATATACACAGAATATAATTCTTTCCGGCAAAGGTAAAGGCAACTTTTTATTCATTACTAAAATACATTTCATCTCTCATGTTTATATAAGTTGGGGTTGCTTTTACCGGAGCCGGAATTTATTAATAAACAGTGAGTAAATAATCAATTAAAAACTAAAAACAATTTTAAAAAGAGAAAGATGAAAAAGAAATCATTTT
>JAIRSN010000004.1 GCA_031255425.1 Dysgonamonadaceae bacterium | reverse complement strand
AACGCGGCTCATTGAAAACGAATATTCGGTCAACCTGCCGACACGTTTTTTCTATCGTAAGAAGTGGAACAGGGGCTGGATAAACGTTGTCAATCCGTTTCGGGCAAGTATTGTGCTGGGTACTCCGGGTAGCGGAAAGTCATACGCAATTGTAAACAGTTATATTAAGCAACAGATTGTCAAAGGTTTTTCGATGTATGTCTATGATTACAAGTTTGACGACCTGTCTGTAATCGCCTACAATACAATGCTTCACAATATGGACAAGTACAAGGTAAAGCCCAGATTTTATGTAATCAATTTTGATAATCCCCGCAAGTCGCACCGGTGCAATCCCATTGCGCCGGAATTTATGACAGACATCAGCGACGCATACGAATCGGCTTATACAATAATGCTTAACCTCAATAAAACATGGATTCAAAAACAGGGCGACTTTTTCGTAGAATCACCCATAATCCTTTTAGCAGCAATAATCTGGTATTTGAAAATCTATCAGAACGGCAAGTATTGTACCTTTCCCCATGCCATTGAATTTCTAAACCGGAAATATGCCGATATTTTCCCGATACTGACTTCTTATCCGCAGTTGGAGAACTATTTAAGTCCTTTCATGGATGCATGGGAAGGAGGCGCCGCTGACCAGCTCCAAGGGCAAATAGCCTCGGCTAAAATTCCCTTATCCAGGATGATAAGTCCGCAGTTATACTGGGTAATGACAGGTAATGATTTTACGCTGGACATCAACAATCCCAATGAGCCGAAAATCCTTTGCGTCGGTAACAATCCCGACCGCCAGAATATTTATTCGGCGGCCCTGGGCTTGTATAACAGCCGTATCGTGAAGTTAATCAACAAGAAAGGACAACTCAAATCATCGGTCATTATTGACGAGTTGCCTACAATTTATTTCCGTGGACTGGATAACCTGATAGCGACCGCCCGAAGCAATAAAGTGGCTGTTTGTCTGGGTTTTCAGGACTTTTCGCAGTTGAAGCGGGATTATGGCGACAAGGAAGCCGCCGTCGTAATGAACACGGTAGGGAATATTTTTTCCGGTCAGGTAGTCGGTGAATCGGCAAAGACGCTTTCGGAACGCTTCGGGAAGGTGTTGCAGAAACGGCAGTCGATGACGATAAACCGGCAGGACACGTCAACATCAATTTCTACACAGTTGGACAGTCTTATTCCGGCATCCAAAATCAGCAATCTTACGCAGGGTATGTTTGTGGGTGCGGTATCTGATAATTTCGACGAGCGGATAGAACAAAAGATTTTCCACGCGGAAATTGTTGTCGATAACGAAACTGTTGCCCGTGAAACGAAAGCCTACAAAAAAATCCCCGTGATTGCCGAGTTTACAGACGACGGGGGAAACGACGTGATGCAGCAGGTTATCGACCACAACTACAATCAAATCAAAGCAGACGTAAAACAGATTGTCGCCGACGAGTTGTTGCGAATTGCCGAAGACCCGGAGTTACAGCATTTGATTAAGAAAGAATGAGGATAGAAAACCCTCCTCTGTGTTTTGAGAACAGGGGAGGGTTTACATCTACTTTTCAATTTTACAACTACATTTTGGTGTCTGTTGTAAATGTCTATATATTAAATGAATAAATACAAAATTCCATGGTTTGCCACTCGCCTTACATCTACTCTGTTATTTTGCATCTACATTTTTCATTCTAATTGCCGTCTACAAGTTTCCAAACAGGATATTTATCTGCATTAGAAGTGTTTTTGATAACATTTTCCCGTTTTGACAACTTTGCAACTATGTTGGTTATCTTCCGCAGCCGTTTCTCCAATGGCTCATCAGGCGACAATGTGGGCATTATCAAATTTACGATATCTTCTCTTGTGGCAGAACCGTTTTGGATTATCAAATCCAATATCATTTGCCTGTAATCCTGATATGATATTTTCGTGTAATTGCCTGCAACCTGCAATTCGGAAGCTATTCCCGCAACCAGTTTCAAATCACGCAAACGCTGTATTTCCATTTCGCCGACCGGCTGTTTTTTCTGCACTTTATCCAGCGCAATTACATCATCCAGAGACAGTTCCGGGTGTTTTTTCAACTGGCGCGAATAGTTCTCGTTGATAAGTTCGCCGTGTATCGTTACTTCTGTATGGCTTTCATTCGAAATATCGTAAGTCGGTAGCGGGAAAAACCTGTCTCTCTGGATAATGAACATTTTCTTAATACCGCTTCCTACCGTATCAATCATGTTCAGATTGACCATTGCGGCAACCAGAAACGGATTGCGGTAATAACGCTGCGGGCGGTCGTGATGAATCGCTTCTTCCACCGAATCCGGTATAAAACTGCCTGCATTGTCGAAAATAAGGCGGTTGTTGTATTCCAAAATGATAATACGGCTTTGTTTACTGTAGTCAGAGTGTGCCACACAGTTATGAAGCGTTTCGCGAATCACCCAGTCATCGTAATGTGTTACTTCTTCGGGAAACAAAGTCGTATCATCAATCATATAGCGGTATTTCAGGTTGCGGATGCAGGCAAGCGCCTTATCTACCGTCAGGATAAACGGCGTATAAAAATGTTCATAACCGCCGGGCGCATCTTTTAAAATCCACGATATTTGCCCAATAGCTGGCGATAACAGATGGCCGGACGTATCCTTTCCCAAAAGCAGGATTGCGGTGTTGGTTATTTTCCCGTCAATCGTTATGGATGCTTTGTCCAAAAACAGTGCATCGTCCCAGTCATCCACATCTTTTGCCAGTCCCGGATGTTTCTTTTTGTATTGTTCCCGCGCGTACCGTATCGCATCTTTGTCCAAATGTGTAAAAGTGGCATCAGGTACAATATTCTTTGACCAGTCTTTGCCAATTACCTGATTGCGTATCCGTTCTATTTTTTCAATGTTCAATGCTACAAGACTTTCGTTGGCGCGTCCGTAATAAAAGCCCTCGAAAGCCACCGGAATGCCCTGCGGTGCAGCGGGTATCTGAAACATTACTATCCGGCCTTCCGGTTTATGCAATTCGTATATTTCGATAAACGAAATATTATTGGTTGTCTTGTCGCCGATTTCCTTTTTCAGGCTGTCCAAATCCTTGCGTTTTGGGCGATAATTGCTTCCGACAATCCGGTGTTTTGTGTTTTCAACCCCGAAAATAAGCCATGCGCAAGACTTGCCTTTCAGGTTGGCTTCGTTGCTCAACGCTGAAAAGTATTTGCCGATTTTGCCGAAGTCGTAACTTTCCTTTGCTTCCTTGAACTCGACAATCTCTGTTTCTGCCGGAAGCGAAACGGCATCAGACAGTATTTTGTTCAACTCCTGTTCAGACATTCTTTTGGGATTTTTTTCGCCCACAAAGATACGCCTTTATCCGCAATCTTCCAAAACGAATGCACGGACAAACAGGCTGATATATCCTGTCCTGTCCGTGCTTTCCCTTTTTATTTCCGTAAAGGTTTCCGGTCAGCCTCTTCCATTCTTTCCAATACGGCATCTCTCAACAAGTCCATGAATTTTGTCCGGTTACCGTCTTTCCGGTTTTTGATGTTCATGAAATAGTTGGCAAATTCCTTTACATCAATATCAAATATTTCGCCCATCTGCTGAAACAGTTCTTTGAGGAAGGTTTTACCGTCGTTGATTTTTTTTGCCGTATACAGGGCATATATCAGTTCTACCCACTCGATAATATTGCCTGTCCATTGCAGATTGCTGCGTTTTGGTAACCGACGAGAAAACGGGCAACCTTGTGTCGTTTCCACTTGCATTTGCCAACGGACAAACTCCATCTGCCTGTCAACAGCATCAATGGCTTTGCGGAGATAATGCGCCTCTTTTTTTTCTCCGGTATCTCTGTCAGACAGGCCAGTTCAACGCGGATATAAACAAGCGCGTTATGATATGCTACCTTGTTGGTGGAGGCAGCGTTTTCCGAAAAAAGGAGCCTGACAAATTTGTCATAGCTGTTTTCCAGTACCCGGGCGTCAATGTCGATGCCCTTTTGTGAAGCCTCCTGCAATGCGAGAAACAGCTTAGTCGAAATGAATTTCTTCATGTGTTTATAAATTTCGTGATTGATAAAAAAAGAGCCTCCCACATTCTGGCGGGAAGCTCTTTGCCTTACATTTAATATTATTGGGTTGTTTACATGCTAACATCCGTTCCGGTTAGGGTGGTTTTTGTCCGTTTTTCCTGTTTTAACTTTCCGTATGTTTCGTTTGCCTGATACTGTCCATTTTACCTATTATTTAATCAATTACTCTTAAAGGGAGACATATAAAAGTCAAAGCGTTTATTACATGAATGTTTTTTATTGACAGTTTTTCCATTAGAAATTGTTTAACTTCCTGGTCGAGAATTCCAAAAAGCACCTCCTGTTTCCCGATAGCGGCAAGCAAATCTTCATTGTTCGGGTATGATATTTTTCCAAGATTTTTAATCGTTATTCTTTGCTCCCTGTCCTTTGCCGTTCAATCATCTCTGCAAAAATCCCTTTGGCGGCGAGGAGCGTTTTGGGAGCGCCGCTTTCGGCGACGGCGCCGTTGTCGAGGACGACGATTTTGTCTGCGCTGGCTACCGTGCGCATCCGGTGGGCGATAACCAGTACGGTTTTATTGCGTATCAACGTCGAGATGCCCGTCTGTATGCGGGTTTCGTTTTCAACGTCGAGCGATGCGGTGGCTTCGTCGAGGAGGACGATGGGCGCATCTTTCAGCAGGGCGCGGGCGATGGAAACACGCTGACGTTCGCCGCCCGACAGCGTTTCGCCGTTCTCGCCGATGACGGTGTGATAGCCCTGCGGCATCCGGCACGCGAACTCGTCGCAACAGGCAAGACGGGCGGCTGACAACACATCTTCGTCCGATGCGTCACGGCGTCCGATCCGTATGTTGTCCATGATGGAGGCGTTGAACAGCACGACATCCTGAAAGACGACCGAAAAATATTTCAGCAGCGTTTCGGGGTCAACTGCGCCGACGTCGCAGCCGCCGAACAGGATTTTTCCCGACCGGACGTCCCAGAAGCGGGCGGCAAGGCGTGCCGCCGTGCTTTTTCCGCTGCCCGAGCGACCGACCAGCGCCGTGATCTCGCCCTGCCGCGCAATGAAGGATACGTTTTGCAGCACGGGTTTCCCTTGTTCGTATTCAAAAGTCACATTCCGGAACTCGATGTCGAAGCCGTCGGGTTCGAAAGCGGTCGTTCCCTGCTGAACCGGCAAGGCTTCCATCTCGTTCATGCGGTTGATGCGGACGTCGAGGAAAAACAGCGCCATCAGGTTGTTGAATACCTCTTCCACCGGAGCGTATATCCGCGAAGCGACGAGGATAAATATCAGGTAAGTGAACAGGTCGATCGCACTGCGGGCGAGCAATCCCGCGCCGACAATAACGACGCTTGCCATCCCCAGCTTCAGGACGCTTTGCGAAACGTTGACCATCACTCCGATAAACAGTTCGCCGCGTGTCTGCATTTTCTCGTTGAAGTCGATTTTTGCGTTCAACTGTTCGATATAGTCTGCTTCGCGGTTGCAGGATTTGATTTCGCGGATACAGTCAAGCCCTTCCTGAATATGTTCGCTTACGTCGCGTTTGCTTTGATAATAAATCCTGTTGAGGCGTCCCGTTTTCTTTTTGGCAATTAGAATGATCGCCGTTGCCAGCGGTACGACCCAAAACATGGCCAGCGTCAATTGCCAGTTGTAGAAAAACAGCCCTGTGGTGATAAGCAGGATGGCGGCGACGGAGGCAAAGAGCTGCGGTACGGCGTGCGAAAAGGTATGCTCAAGGTCGGTACAGTCGTCCATAATAGTAGCGGTGAGGTCCGACAGGTTTTTCTCGCTGAAATACGCCAGGGGCAGCTTGCGCAGTTTTTCCGCAAGCGAGATGCGTCGGGCGGCACTTTCGTCATAAACGGTAATAAAAGTACTGCGGTACTGAAATATCGCTATTACATACATCAACAGCATAAAGGCAATGCCCGTCACTGTGTAGTAAATCACGCCGTGCAGGACGCTTGCCGACGGCGCAAACACGGGACGCAAATAATCGTCCAGAAACAGGAAGACAAATACGGCGGGCAGCATCAGCGCCAGGTTGAACAGGGTGGTCATCAACACTCCCTTGCAGAAATCTTTTGCGCCTTTGGTCGAGAGGGCGAATCTTTTTTTGATTGTATTAAGCATGGCAAACCTCCTTTCTCAGCGTCCACTGCACGGACTGTTGATATTCGTTCCACATCTTCAGGTACATCCCGTTTTGGTTGAGCAGTTCTTCGTGCGTTCCCGATTCGGCGATTCGTCCGTTGTCGAGGACTAAAATCCGGTCGGCGCCGGTTACGCTCGTGAGCCGGTGGGCAATCATCAGCGTTGTTTTGCCTTCCGACAGGGTAGAAAAGGCTTTGTATATCAAATGCTCGCTTTCGGGGTCGGCAAAGGCGGTCGCCTCGTCGAGGATGACAATCGGGGCGTTTTTCAGCAGGGCGCGGGCAAGGAGAATGCGTTGCTGTTCGCCGCCGGAAAGGTACGTTCCTTCGGCGCCGATGCGGGCGTTCAGTCCGAGCGGCTGCCGGTTGACGATGTCGCGGCACTGCGCTGCATCAACGGCGTTCTCCACCTCTTCCTGCGTGGCGCCGGGGTTACCGTAGCGGATGTTTTCGAGCAGCGTGGTCTTGAACAGGCGCGTATTCTGGAAAACAAAAGAAACAGACTGCATCAGCTCGTCGGGATTGATTTCATTTACATCAACGCCGCCTGTGCATACCTGTCCTTCGGAGGCTTCCCAGAAACGGGCGACAAGCCGCGCCACCGTCGTTTTTCCGCTGCCCGAAGCGCCGACGAGCGCCACCGTCTCGCCCTGCGTGACATGGAACGTGACGTCGTCCAGCGCCTTCTTCGTCATACCCGGATAGGTGAAGGAAACGTTTTGAAAACGAATGTCGTAACCGTTCATTGGCTGTGGCTTCACAGGAATTGTCAGCGGCTTGTACGCAGTAAGGCTTTCGATCCTGTCGACAGCCTGTCCCGCCAAATCCATCGCCTGAAAAAGGTACATGCTTTTCATCACGCAGCCCGAAAAGACGGGCGTAATCAGTACGAACAGGAAGAAATCGAGCAGCACGGCGGCATAATTTCCCGTATATCCGGTTAAGAGTATGGCGACGGGCGCAAGGAAAAACACAAAGCTGTTGATGAAGACTGTGTAAGCCGACATCGGCTTTTCCCACATCAGGGTATATTGAAGCACCAGCCGGTTGTAGTTCATAATGCTGCGGTGGAAGTTTTTGAAGGAGAAAATCGTTTGCTGGAACACTTTCACGACCGGTATTCCACGTACATATTCGACCGCTTCGGTGTTCATTTCTTCGAGCGAATTCATGTAGTCGCGCATGAATTGCCGCCCGTTCTCTCCCATCGCAAACGACATGAACGCTATGCCGATAATCACCGGCACGAGGCAGGCAATGCTCAGCCGCCAGTCGAAGGCAAGAACAAGCGCAATAACAGCGACCGGAACCAGTGCCGTCGCCGCCAAATCGGGTAGCTGGTGCGCAAGAAAACTGTGCGTCGTACTTGCATTGTCGTCGATGATTTTGCGGATGCGCCCGCTCGTGTGGCCGTCGAAGAAGCCGAGCGGCATGGCGACGATTTTCCGCATCGCTTCGCGTCGGATGTTCGATTCCACCCTGAACGCCGCAAGATGCGACGACCACAATGCCGCAAAGTAAATCGCAACACTACCGACAGCCGCGCCCACAGCCTGCCATGCAAGCGGGATGATACGCTGTTCGAGTTCGCCGCCGTTTCCGCCCGCCTCAAACAGTTCACGGACAATAAGCCAGATAAGAATGTATGGCAACAGTCCCGCCAGCGCTGCCAGCGCCGACAGCGCCATCGAAACCGGAAACAGCGCTTTCCTGTTGCCGGCGTAGGATTGAAGTTTTTGAAGGGTACTCATATCATAAATAAATCAGATTTGAAAGTTCTCTAATAACATTACCGTTTGCTGTTTTTTTTAGCGGTGTCCTGTTTTGCCTTTCTCAGCCGGAGGTACAGATACGAGCCGAAAACGAGGAGCAGGGAAGCGATATGTACGTATCGTTTTGTCTGTGCACTGACGTTAATGCCTGCGCTCTGACTTTGCTGACGGCCGCCGCTTACCGGTCTTGCCGATTCGGCACGGTCGCCACTGCCGGTTGCCGGCTGCACGGTGTTTCTGTCGCCGTGTTCAGCGTGTTCTTCGTCGTGTCCGCCACGTTGCTGCAATTCCGGATTACCGCTGTCAGTCGCCGGCTGCACAGTGTTTCTGTTGCCGCGTCCGCCTCTGCGTTCTCCTCTTGCCGCTTCGGAATGTTTGCTACTGTCGGCAGGTTGCACTGCGCCTCTGTTGCCACGTTCACCACTTCCCGCCTGTTGCTGCAATCCCAGATTTTCAGCAAAGAGATTGGCGGTTGCGTCCGTCGTTATTACAGTTGCTTCAACCGCAGACGCATGTGTCCCTCTTCCTCCTCTGGGATTCAATATGGAGTTGGTCTGTATGCCCATAGCATGGATAAACAGCATGGCATAAAGCACATACGACCATCGCTGAACTTTCTTCCACCGCGAAGCGCCCAGCCATTTATGCACCGCATCGAAAGACGTTACCCAAAGAACGAGAAAGAGTATTGCCATAAAGATTCCCAGCATATAAATTGCATTCGAGAAAGCGGAGCCTCTTACTGCCTCGCCGCTTCCGAAAAAGTAGTCGAACGAGCCGAGAGCTATTCGCAGCCGTACCCACGTGTGAATCAGTATGGGAAAACCGGAAATAATCGACAGTTCTTTCCGAATCATCATCAGTCGTTTCACATACCTGTTTTGCGCAGGCAGGGCGCCGATATACATGATGATGACGAGCAACGGAAAGGCAAACCCCGATGCGTGGATGTATTCTCGAAGGATGCTGCCGATTATCGAGCCGCGCGAAAATTCAAAAACAGTTATTCCGTACGACGAAAATATTTGCCTTAAAATGAACAGTATAGCAGGTATGGCAAATACAACATAATAGATGACCGCATGTTTCTTGATTGATTTTGCCAGCAGCAGGAAGATGAATGTAAGAACACCCAGCGCCATAAGCAACGGCGCAAGGGTGTTCAGAAACTGAATGAAATCAAATAATAACTTAATCATAATATTTCGGATTTATTATTGTTCCGGAATTAATAATTTTCCTGTGGCGCCAATACTGTTACAAGTTACGGCCATGCCCCTTGTGGCTGTTGCGGTAACAGGGTCAATGGCATAGATTGCCGGTTGTGAGCCTTCGGCATCGACAGGCACTACCGGAACATAAATAATACCTTTATCTGCAACGAATTTTTTGGCGAAACTGCCGATATTGTCCTCCCCTGGCAATCCTGTTACCCAGCGCAGTGTTTTGTTGGCAGCATCGAAAACAGCCAGACGGTTTGCATCGCTGCTGGTGACGGAAGCCGGTTTCCCTGCTTCCGTATATAATTGCAGCAGGAAATAATCTTCTGTGATGTAAAAGACCTTGTAAAGATGCCGTCCTCCGGCTGCCTCTTCAATATTGAAAAAGAAGGAAGGGTCGAAAGTTTCCGTTCCCGCCTTGATGCGCAGGACACCCGACGGTTTGGTTGTTTCGCTATCGTAGGCAGACGAAAAGACGTACAGGTTTCGCCGGTCGTCCGTTACAATATTACTGTAATACTGCGAGCGGAAGCGGGTAGTAGCATAACTGAGTCGGTTGTCGCTAATAATGCGGGGATTGGTGAAATTGGTGTTATCGAATACCGCAATCCACACGTTGTCGTGAAAAGCCGTACCGCTATGCACTTCGCCTGCCCCGTTCGCCGCTCCGTAAGCGCTGACTCCAAGCGGACAAACAGCGGTAAAGAGTTTGCCGTCCATGTCGGCGATGCCCGAAAAGGTTACGTACTCTCCGTTGCCGAGGAAGTTTTCGGTTACAACTGTTTTTGTAGCCAGTGTCTGCGCTTCGGCGTCGATATAAGTGAACGTAACGCCCTGCGCCACGTTTTCGGCAGCGTCTTTTGTATCGGTAGCGCCGGCTGCCGCCGTTACAATGTATTTGCCGTAAGATCCGTGTGTCGTAAAGCGGCTTCTGATCTCGACGGCGATGCTTCGCTCTTCTATTTGTCCGGCGGCGTTCAGCACATACGACGAACTTGTACCTGCATTTCCCTGATTGTACTGCAAGCGGTAAAGATACTTGCCGCTGTTAAATTCCCATTCGGTACCGTTGTCGGTTTCCAGACCGGAATTGACAATCGTCATTTCTCCCGACTTCAAATCGTCGGCTTGAAGCAGGTAAGAGGCTTCGCCACTGGTTGCTACGATTACGAAAGAACCTTTCGGTTCTTCGACGACAGGCTCCTCTACGGGATTGTTGTCGTCTTTATCACACGATGCGACAAAAAGACATAATGCCGCTAAAAAACTTAAAACTAATTTTTTCTTCATTTCCTTTTAATTTAAATTATTAATATGTTACTTGTTACTGATAAAAAAATATCTGATTTTGACATAAAAAGCCCTTCCGGGTTTTTGCAGGCTGAAATTGTCGTACAGTTTAGCATCGGTCAGGTTTCGACATTCGAGAGCTACGTTGTAGCGTCCGTCGGCGATAATGTAAGTTACGCTGAGGTCATGTGAAAACTGCGAAGGAACCGTTTTTTTGCCGGAAGCGCCGTGATTTTCGGAATAAAGCGAAAATTCGTGGACATAATTTGCCGCATAGCCGATATTCAAGTGATTCTTTTTATGGAGGAAATTTTGCAGCTTCAATTCTGCATCGCCATTGGCAAAAAAGTAGGGAATATTCGGTATCCGGACTCTATAGGTAGTACTTGCCGCCGAACTCATTGTTTTCTTTTCATTATCGCGGATATTCTGATACGTAACGTTTACGCCTGTTGAAACAAGGTTTGCATACGAGTAGCGCAATTCGCCGTTGACGCCCGTATTGCGGACATATCCGTGATTGATATGCGTGGCAAAATATTTGTTTGAAACCGCTTCCGTAACGCGGCGGATATAGTCTTTTGTGTTACGGAGAATAAATCCGGCATCTGCATAAATGAAATGCCTGCGGTTGATTCCCTTGTTGAACGACAGGTTGAGGTTGTAGTTGTCGCTGTTTTCCGCTTTCAGTCCGGCGGAGCCGTGTTCGAGGTCTTCGTCGCCGAAGAGTTCGCTGTCGGTCGGCAGGCGGTAGGCTTTTTCGTACGACAGTTTTACCTGCAAATCTTTCAGGAAAAAGACAGTTCCGGCAATTCCGTAACCCGTAGCCGAGAACGATTCTTCGGCGAGCAGATAACTGCGCCCGTCGTCGGACGCCTTTGGTCCTTTGCTGTATTGAAGATAATGTTTTCCGAAGACCGAAACGTTCCATTTATTGTCATAATTGAACCTGTAGGAAAGTCCGGCGACATTTTTCCGCGACACTTTGGGCATTGTATCGGTAGCAACAAGCGTAGCATCGAAAGCGGTAGCGCGTGTGTTACGGTCGAAATCGGTCAATACATCGTTCAGCATCAGCGACTGGCGGCCGTTGATGCGGTAAGCGGCGTTAAATGTTGTATTCCAGTTCCTGTTTTCGTATTCCGAATCCTGGTAGTTCTGTTCGCCGAGTTTGCCATTATTGTATCGCGATCCGCCGCGCCAGTTGTATTCATACCTTGCCGTATCTATATTGTGCGATGTGTTTTTGTTGAAATTTGCCGTCAGCCTCAAATCAAGTCCGTCTATGAAAAGGTTGCGTTTAATATACTGTACCGAAGGCATCAGCGTCCGGCTTTTGCTGTGCTTCTGTCCGTAAACAATATCCTGACGAACGCCATTTTGCGTTTCCCTGTAACTTTGTCCCAGATTGAGATTGAAAACAAACCTGTCTGCAAATTTTTTATTGACCAGTCCGGCTTTCAGGATAACCGTTTCGTTGTGATATGTATCGTGAAAGCGCTTT
>JAIRSN010000188.1 GCA_031255425.1 Dysgonamonadaceae bacterium | reverse complement strand
TTTTATTCTTCCCTGATCGCGTCAATAGCCTTTATCTGCAATGCCCTGACAGTGGGAATCGCGCCGGCTATTAATCCGCAAATCAATAATATAACGGTCGACACAATCGTGGTTCCGAACGAAACCACCGGGTCCGACAAAAATATATTTTCGGCTTTCTGCAACCAATAAACATCCACCAGATGCAGGGTCAGCGTGCCTAAGCACAATCCCAACAATCCGGCAATCGCCGTTAAAAACAAACTTTCCGACATGATTTGAGTGATAATCGTCAACGGTTTAGCGCCCAATGCCCTGCGGATACCGATTTCTTTCGTCCGTTCTTTCACGGTGACCATCATGATATTGCTGACGCCCACGATTCCGGCAATCAACGTTCCCGAGCCGACAATCCAGATTACGATGGCGATTCCTAAAAACAGGTATTTGAAAATGTTGAACGAACTCTCCATATTGAAACCCCAGGTGGCTTGCACATCTTCCGGCGCAATATGATTATTGGCTTTCAACACCTTTTTCATCTCGGCTTCCATCTTTTCAACCGACCGGTTCGGATGCGCCGTTGCCGCAATCATGTGAATGATGTCGCCCTGATTGTTGATTTGTTGCAGGGTTGTAAAGGGAACCGTCACCGATTCTTCCGACCGGCCGCCGATATTGACGCTGGAAACGCCCGACGATACGCCGACCACCTGGTAATAAATTCCGCCGGCGCGGATGTATTTTCCAAGTGGATTTTCTTTGTCCGGAAACAGTTCTTCGTAAACATCGGTTCCGATAACACACACTTTCCTTTTCTGTAGAATATCAATATCGTTGATAAAGCGGCCAAGGCGTATCCGTTGCTGTTCGATCCGGACATAGTTGGCGTGCAGCCCCCGGATGCTGTAGGAACCGGTATTTTCATTGTAAGCCACATTGTTACCTGAACTCCAAGTGAAAAGCATGGGCGACAAACAATCTATTTCCGGTATCGACCGGAGGAGAATCTCCAAATCCCGGTTGTGAATATTCCATTGGCGTCCCCGCTGAAATCCCTTGTAAGGGACACCCGTCGGGGCGCTGCCCATAAAACAGGAATTGGTTGCGAAGCCATCGATATTTTTCCGCATGCCTCTTTCCAGTCCGTGTCCGGCGCCCAGCATAATCATCAGCATGAAGATGCCCCAAAAGACGCCAAACCCGGTAAGTAAACTCCTTACCTTGTTCCGGGTGATCGTCACCCCTATTTCCTGTAATCTGTCTAAATCAAACATTGTTATAATACCGTCTTTTATTCTTCCTTCATTGCTTCAACCGGCGAAATCCGCACCGCTTTCAGTGCGGGGAAATAACCCGCCAGGACGCCCGAAACGACCAGGATACACATTGCTCCGACCGCCACGCCGACTTCTACCGTCGGATTTTGAAAAACATTCTTTATCTCCTCTCCGCCGGCATTGTTTATAATTGAATGGACCAATTCGCCGAAACCCACGCCCAGGAACATTCCGAAGTAGCCGAACAGCGAGGTGATGATGACCGATTCGACCAGAATACTGCTCAATATCGAAGACGGCTTGGCGCCCAACGCTTTGCGAATCCCAAATTCGCGGGTTCGTTCCCTTACGGTAATCAGCATGATGTTGCTGACGCTGATAATGCCGGAGATCAGCGTACCGGTACCGATAATCCAGATAAAAATCGACAACCCGTTGAAAATGCCGAGCGTTTGGATATAATTTTCCAACTGGTTCCAGATGGCAACCGGACGAATATCTTTGGGGTCGAAGACATGCAGGACGGAAAGTTTCTCTCTCAGCCGCTCTTCAAAGGCTTCGTTTTCCTCTTTCGTTTCAAGGCCTTGCAGCGTAAAGGCAATTTCGTTGATTCCCCAGCCCTTGTTGTACAGCAGTTGAGCGGTCGAAAAAGGGATATAGGCGCTTTTGCCGTCTCCCCAACTGTCTTCTTCAAAAACACCGATCACGGTGTAACCCAGTCCGCCGGCGATAAACTGTTTCCCGACGGGATTGTCTTCCTGAAACAGGATCTCCTTGACGCGCTGATTGATGACGGCTACTTTCCGGCACTCTTTGATGTCGATTTCGTTGATGAAGCGTCCCTGGTTGTCTTTGATTTTTATTCCCCTGATGCGTTCGTATTCCGGCGTTACTCCGCTGAAATCGCAGGAAGTGTTGAATGTTTTATAGCTGATGTCGACATCGGTCCGGATTCTTCCGGAGACGTCGACCATTTCCGGCACCTGCGTTTTCACCAGGTTCAGGTCTTTTTCGTCCAACCGGATGTTCCGGTTGTCCGGAAAACCTTTGTAGGGCATCGAGGTCGTCCGTCCCCAGAATTGGACGTTGTTTACCGAACGGGTTTCGAAATTCGACATCACCCCGTTTTTCAAACCGTTTCCGGCCGACAGCAGGATGCAGAACATAAATATTCCCCAGGAAATGGAAAATCCGGTAAGGAATGTCCTCAGTTTATTTTTCCGGATAGAGCCGGATATTTCGGCCAAATTGTCTAAATCAAACACGTTATTTTTCAGTTATAAATGTATATGCGTCAGGAGTTGTAACTCGTAACCGTATCTATCACTCCGTCTTTCAAATGAATAATCTTGTCGGTTGCCTCTGCGACACTCTGTTCGTGGGTAACAATAATCATTGTCATGCCGCCTGCGTTCACTTCCCGGAGGATTTGCATCATTTCTTCCGAAGTTTTACTGTCCAGTGCGCCCGTCGGTTCGTCGGCAAGGATAATCTGAGGCTTTGCGATAAGCGCGCGAGCGATGGCAACCCGTTGTTTTTGCCCTCCCGACAACTCGTTGGGAAAGTGATACGCCCAGTCTTTCAACCCCATCTTATCTAAATATTCCAAAGCAGCGAGGTTCCTTTTCTTACGGCTAACACCCTGATAATATAAAGGTAGTGCCACATTTTCCATAGCGTTCTTGAAATTGATAAGGTTGAACGATTGAAAAACGAACCCGATCATCCGGTTTCTCAATTCGGCGGCTTTTGTTTCATTTAAATCCTTTATCAGTATGTTATTCAGGTAATAGTCGCCGGTGTCGTAAGTATCGAGGATACCGATAATATTCAGCAGTGTAGACTTTCCGGAACCGGAAGCGCCCATAATCGAAACCATTTCCCCCCGTTTTATTTCCAGGTTTATTCCTTTCAGCACATGCAGAGGCGCCCCGTTATAATATGTTTTATTGATGGATCTTAATTTTATCATTGAATTACAGTCTATTGTTTCTCCTAAAACCGCGTTTTAAGTTGGGACAAAGGTATGTAATGTTTTGGTACTTTGCAATACATAGTATCATATTTA
>JAIRSN010000183.1 GCA_031255425.1 Dysgonamonadaceae bacterium | reverse complement strand
CCAGCCGTTATGGGAAAAATAGTACACAAAGTAGCTTAGCAGAAGCCCGGCGGCAGGCAGGTAGGGTAACAGGAGTTTTCCACATTCCCCGAAACTGCATTTCTTTTGGCGGATCACATAAAAGTGGTAGTAGAAATGCGAAAGAAATAAAAGGATGCCCGTAAAAAGTCCCCGTATATTTGCGCAACAGAGGAAGATCAGGCTGACGGACAGCCATACCGGTTTGTTTTGCAAAATGGCGCGCAGCGAGATCACAAAGGCGGTCAGGAGAATAAAGTCGGGCGAGGCGATGATAAACTGGGTGACCACCGTCGATTCCAGCAGGAGGATCAAAAGCGTCCCGCCGGTGCGGTTCTCCGGCAGCAGGAGGCGCAACAGCTTCCAGGTGTGGTAGATCAGCAGAAGGGCGCAGCCAAATGTGAAGGCGTGCGAAACCCACAGTTCATAGCCGAATATTTTCCACAAAACGGCGGTAATCATACTGATCAGCGGCGGATGGTAACCGGTGGGCGTGATCGCTATCCCGGGTAAAGGATGAATCAGCAACGAGCCGGAAAAGTTCGTCAGGTAATACCAGTGCGCTTCCTTGGAGACTTGCTGTATCACGTCCCAGAAGTAACAGAACCGGAAGGACCAGAAAAACAGCGCCGTGTAAACAAGCCCTGTTGCCGCCGGGAAAAGCAAGCCCTTTTTATTCGGAGACATCTTCGGACGGGGCTTTTTTGAATGCGCCTGTGAAATCCCAAATCATTGCCGCAAGAAGAAACAGGTACAGGAAGAACGCGGGCGCCTGCGGCAGCACATCGTGAAACCGCGAACACCTTATATAGGAATAAAACGAAACAAGAAGGATGCCCGCCGGGAAATAAAAATTCCTGCGGATAACCATCAAATATACAATCCCCAACACATCCCCCATATACATATACCGTTCGTGCATTCCCGGCAGCAGAAAAGGCGTTGCCACGGCACTCAGAAAGGCAAGCCGGATCCATTGATCGAATGTAAAGACGAGATTCTTCCGGCTCAGCAGCAGTCCGGCAACCAGCGTAACCAGGAAGGTGACGCACAGTCCGGCGAGCTTTGCCGCTTCATAATAATGGTTGCTGATCCAGATATAAAGATTGGGAAAGTTCATGGTCAGGTATTTATAATGGTTAGACTGGCGGATGTAGATGCTCAGGAGTTCGTCCAGCGGCCGCCCCAGAAGAAAGACCGGGAGGATGCTCAGGAAATAGATTGCCGGAAGCAACAGGAAATGATGAAAACGGATCTGCTTCCGCAACAGCATCACAAAAAAGAAGGGCAACAGCAGGAGTGTCTGCAATTTGAAAACAAATGCCAGCCCTAAAAACAGGGCGGCAGTCCAGGGTTGCTTTTTCAACAGGAAATAAATACTTCCGACGGCGAAAGCCGCATAGATGGAATCGCATTGCGACAGGTACGAACTGTTCAGCATCACGGTGGGAAGCAAGGGAACAATCGCCAGCGAAATCCACACAAAAAGATTATTCTTATATTTCAGGGTGATGATTTTCCCGATAAAGAAAGCCAGCAAATATTCAAACAATACCGACGCCACTTTGATCGAAAAGAGCGGATTGAACCCCATTTTTGCAATCAGCACCAACAGGTAGATATACGGAGGCATGTAATTATGGAAGTCGAACTGCAGGGCGGAGAAGTATCCGTGTGTTTCGATGAAATTGATCCACGGAAGCAGGAAATTCCGGTAGTCGCCGGTCTTAAAAGGGAAAAGGATGGGCTTCAACAACAGTCCCATCAGGATCAGCATCCTCCAGAAATTTCTTTTCCGCAAAAGCGGATGATTGTAAACAAGATGCAGGAGTTTCATATTTGTATGATTAAGCAAAGGGTTTTCTAAATTCTTTTATTCACATAAATTTCCCAGCCACTTTTGGGCGTCTTCCAGGGAAGAACCCTTTTTCAGGGCATAACCGGACAGTTGTTCTTGGTCGATTTTACCGACCGCGAAGTAACCTGATTCGGGATGGGCAATATACATACCGGCGACAGAGGCAAGCGGGGAAATAGCCCCGTTGGGCGTTAAGCCTGCGCCGATTCGTTCCATCTGCAACAAGTCGTCTATCAGAAAATTGAACGAAAGATCGGGCAGCACCGGATAACCCGCCGCCGGACGAATGCCCCGGTAAGGCGCTTTCGGCAACTCTTCCGGACGGAACGCCTCGTCGGGAGCATATCCCCAGTACGTTTGGCGGACTTGCTCGTGCAGATACTCCGAAGCCGCTTCCGCCAGGCGGTCGCGCAGGATTTGCTCCATCATGCCGGCGTAGGTATCTTCGTTGTCCGGGGCGCCGCAGCTACGGGCGCCGGCGCCTGCCGTTGCAACAAACAGCCCGACGTAATCGCCTTCCGGACGGATAAAATCAACCAGGGATTTGTACACATCGTCCGCCCTTTTCTCCTGTTGCCGGAGCATGGGGATTGTTTTTCCCTCGATAAACAGCGATTCCCGGTCGGTTGTCACCGGGTAGAAGCCCACAATCGCCCGGATAAAACCGGGATCGGACGCGCTCCACCCGGCGAGCAGGTGGTGGGCATCCGCCAGCAGTTGAGCCGCTTCCGCCACCTTCTGTTGTTCGGTCTCCGGGAAAGAAAGCGCCCATTCTTCCCTTTCTTTTTCATTCTTCAGGGAAAAATAAGCGGCGTATTTTGCCGGAAATTTCCACGCTATCAGAAACGATCGCCAGTTCATATACGGAACTAAGGTTTTCACCTCAATGGAATCGATCACCCGGCTGCCCGGCAGGCGGGGAACCGGCGGATTATAGTGTTCAAAATTGATTTTCAGCGGATGATTGCGGGCATATTCCAGCGAAACCAGTTCGGTGGTACGGCCGGTATTTTCCCGCAACGAAAGGTAGGACTGCTTTACTTCCCTGATATACGCTTCTTTCGTATCGGGATTCAACAGTTTATTGGCGACCGGCACGGCTTGCGAAGCATCCGGCACGTGAACGACGGCGCCGCGGTACAAGGGATCTATTTTCAGCGCCGTATGCAGCCGCGACGTGGTGGCTCCGCCGATAATCAGCGGCAGGGAGAAACCGTTCTTCTCCATCTCCGACGCAACAAACGACATCTCCTGCAAGCTGGGCGTAATCAGCCCGCTCAGGGCAACCATATCCACCTGATGCTCTTTCGCTTTCCGGATAATTTCTTCCGGGGGAACCATGACGCCAATATCAATCACTTCATAATTATTACAGGACAAAATGACATGGGTAATGTTTTTCCCGATGTCGTGTACATCGCCTTTCACCGTGGCAATTAATATCTTGCCGGCTTTGGACGCATTTTCTTTCCGGTTCTTTTCGAGGGCAGGTTGCAGGATAGCGACCGCTTTCTTCATCGTCCGGGCGGTTTTTACCACCTGCGGAAGAAACATCTTCCCTTCCCCGAACAGTTTCCCGACCGTATTCATTCCTTCCATCAGCGGTTGGTCGATAATGTCGACCGGCTGCGGATACACGTTCAATGCCTCCGCCAGGTCTGCCTCCAGGTAATCGCCGTTGCCCTTGACCAGCGCGAGTTTCAGCCGTTCCGCCACCGGAAAGGAACGCCATTCCTCTTTCTTCGCCTCCTTTTGTTCCGGTTGTTGCCCCGCCGGGCAGCGTTGGGCAAACTCCGTCAGCTTCTCGGCAGCCTCCGGGTAACGATTCAGCAGGACGTCTTCGATCAGGTTCCGGAGGTCCTCCGCAATTTCATCGTAAGTAAGCGCAGCAGAAGGGTTCACGATGCCCATATCCAGCCCCTGTTCGATGCAGTGGCGGAGAAAGACGGCGTGCATCGCCTCCCGCAGGTAGTTATTTCCCCGGAAAGAAAAAGAAAGGTTGCTGATTCCTCCGCTTACTTTCGACCCCGGAAGATTCTCCTTGATCCATCCGGTGGCACGGATAAAATCCAGCGCATACCCATTGTGTTCTTCCATCCCGGTGGCAATCGCCAGCACGTTGGGATCGAAGATTATATCTTCCGGACGAAATCCCGCCTGCCCGGTCAGCAAACGGTACATCCGCCCGCAGATTTCCGTTTTCCGGAGGAAGGAATCCGCCTGTCCCGCCTCGTCGAACGCCATTGCCACGACCGCTGCCCCGTACGATTTGATTTTCCGCGCTTTCCTTAAAAAGTCTTCTTCCCCGTTTTTCAGGCTGATCGAATTGACGATCGCCTTTCCCTGCAAGCATTTCAACCCCGCTTCGATAATGTTCCAGTCCGAACTGTCCAGCATCACCGGAACGGAAGCAATGTCCGGCTCGGAGGCAATCAGGTTCAGAAACGTGGTGAT
>JAIRSN010000156.1 GCA_031255425.1 Dysgonamonadaceae bacterium | reverse complement strand
TTCACATGATTGCGGCAACGGCATATCCGAACCGGTCGGTTGAAAAGATGGAAGCCGAGATGAAAAAGGTGTTGAAAGCCAATAACCGTATTGCTCCGGAAGATATGCAAGCCATTTGGGGTTTCAATATGGAGCGTTCGTTCAACGTTTTCAAATACCTGTTTTTGGGAATCGCCATCGTGATCTGGATTGTCGGCTCGGGAACGTTGACAGCCGGAATCGTAGGCGTCAGCAATATCATGATGGTCACCGTGAAAGAACGAACAAAAGAAATCGGTATCCGCAGGGCATTGGGCGCTAAACCGCTGACGATTATCACTCAAATCATGTCGGAGAGTTTGTTTTTAACGGCCATTGCCGGATTGCTGGGATTGTGCCTGGGCACGCTGACCCTGCATCTGGTGGATGTTTATTGGTTGCAGAAAGCCGAGAATATATTTTTGTCAGACCCGATGGTTTCTTTTGGAACCACGATAGTGTCGACCGTTATATTATTGATTTGCGGATTAATAGCCGGCGCGATTCCCACTGTCAGGGCATTGCAGATAAAGGCTATTGACGCAATCAGGGAAGAATAAAAATTAAGAATCAGGAAAATATTTAAGATGAAAAAAGTTGGTAAAATTATTTTGTTTGTAATAACAGGTTTGATTATACTGTCGACCTTTGTGTTTCTATGGAAGAAATCCCGTCCGGCGGTAACGGTTTATGAGCTTGTGTCTCCTTCAACGGGAACCATTGAAAATAAAACCGTTGCCACAGGGAAAGTGGAACCCCGGGACGAAATTCTGATTAAACCGCAAATATCGGGAATCGTATCCAAAGTGTGGAAAGACGCCGGGCAGAGGGTCGATGTCGGTGAAATCATTGCGACCGTAAAGGTGATTCCCGAAATGGGGCAACTCAATTCCGCCGAATCGCGCTTGAACATTGCCGAAATCAATTTGAAGCAAATGGAAACGGAATATGCCCGGCAAACGGCGCTGTATCAAAACGGTGTCATCTCCAAAGAAGAATTTGACCTCTCGGAAACCGGTTACGACAAGGCGCTTGAGGAAAAACGCAATGCCTTGGACGCCCTGGATATTGTGAAAAACGGCGTTTCCAAGAAATATGCAAATTCGAGCAACACCCAGATCCGTTCCACCATTGCCGGAATGATACTGAATGTTCCCATCAAGGCAGGAAACTCCGTTATTCAAGCCAATACGTTCAACGACGGAACGACAATCGCCTCCGTTGCAAACATGAACGACCTTATTTTCAGGGGAAACATCGACGAGACGGAAGTGGGGAAAATAAAAGAAGGCATGCCGATGCTGCTCACGGTGGGCGCTATCAACAACGAGAAATTCGACGCCGAGCTGGAATATATTTCCCCCAAAGGGACGGAACAGAGCGGCGCGGTACTGTTCGAAATCAAAGCGGCGGTAAAAGTTCCGGAATCCACGTTCATTCGCGCCGGTTACAGCGCCAATGCGGAAATCGTTCTGGCACGGGCGGCGGATATACTGGTTGTTCCCGAAAGCTGCATTGACTTTCACAACGATTCCACTTTTGTCTATGTCCTTCAGGAGGAAACACCGCAGCAAGTTTTTGACCGGAAGCCGGTTCAAACCGGTTTATCCGACGGGGTCAGCATCGAAGTGAAAGAGGGATTGACCTTGCAGGACAAAATCAGGGGAAACAAAATCGACGTTAATAAATAAGGAACCTAAAACGCAGGAATTATGAAACAAACATCCTTAGTGAAAAGAACCGTTTACCGCCTGGCGGCGCTTGCCTTTTCCGCCCTTTGCCTTTCGCCCTGCCTCCATGCGCAATCCGGGGCGTGGACGCTGGAAAATTGCATTCAATACGCGATTGACAATAATATCACCATCAAGCAGATAAAATTGCAGAGAGAAAGCGCTGCAATCGACCTGAATACTTCGCAAATGAGCCGCCTGCCGGACCTGAACGCCGGGGTAGGGCAAAACTGGCGATTCGGAAGAGGGGAAATAAAAAGCGGGTTGAAGGAAAATACAACGCAATCGAACACCAGCTTTTCGGTCAACACGTCCATTCCGCTGTTTACCGGTTTCCGGATTAAAAACGAGATAGAAAAAAACAGGCTGGAATTGAAAGCGGCTACCGAAAACCTGGAAAAAGCAAAGGAAGACCTGGCGCTGAACATCGCTTCCCTGTTTCTGCAAGTCCTGTTCAATAAAGAATTGGTGAAAGTAAACGAGGAGCAGTTGACTCTGAGCCGTGCGCAAGTCGAGAAAACCAAATCGTTGGTACAGGTGGGGAAGGTTCCGCTTTCGCAACTCTACGACATCGAAGCGCAGGTGGCAAAAGACGAAGTTTCCCTGATTCAGGCTAACAACAACAGGGCGTTGGCGCTGTTGGACCTGGCACAAAGCCTGGAGCTGGAAAGCGCCGGCGCTTTTGATATTTATACGCCTGAAATGGAGGCTGTCGTCGCGGAATATGCGGACAATATTCAGTCGCCCCGGGTGGTTTTTAATAATGCCGTCCACGCCAAGCCGGTTATCCGGGAGCAGCAATACCGGATAGAAAGCGCTGAGAAGCTGTTGAATATGGCAAAATCGGGTTATTCGCCGTCGCTTCAATTGAATTTGGGTTACGGAACGGATTATTTTTACGATTACGACATAAAGAAGAAAGCCAACCTGATGGGGGAGGCGTATTCTAATCCTTCTTTTTCCAGGCAGTTCCGGGACAATTCCGGCGAATTTATCAGCCTGAATCTGAATATCCCGCTCTTCAACCGTTTTTCGGTAAAAAACCAGGTGAGAAATGCCCGGATCAATGTCGGCAATCAGCAGTTGATATTGGAAAATGCCAGGAAAACGCTTTACAAAGAGATTCAGGCGGCTTACCTCAATGCTACTGCTGCCCGGGAAAAATACCGTGCCTCCGGAAAATCCGTCACGGCAAGTGCCGAATCGTTCAAGTATGCCAGGGAAAGATACGAAACCGGAAAATCTTCCGTATTTGAATTTAATGAAGCAAAAACGAAATTAATTCAAAGTCAGTCGGAACAAATACAGGCGAAATACGATTATATATTCAGGATGAAAATCCTGGATTTTTATAACGGAAACCCCATCAAACTTTAAACTATGGAGAAAAGGAAAAGGCAGATGTGCGCAGGAAGGCTGTTTCTTCCCCTCCTTTTCCTTCTTTTTTTGTCCTGCTCCCGGAAAGAGAGCTACTATCTTACCCAGGGCGAAATATTCAAAACCACGGCACATATCAAGTATCAATACCACCGGGATTTGGGGAAGGAAATCAGGGCTTGCTTAGACAGTTTCGACTTGTCGCTGAACCCTTTCAACCCCGGCGCCATTATTTACAAAGTCAATCACAACGAAAACGTAGCCGTCGACGACCGCTTTATAACCGTTTTCAACAAAGCGCAGGAAATTGCTGCCCTCACCGGCGGCATTTACGACATTACCTGTGCGCCCCTGATTAATCTGTGGGGGTTTGGGTTTGAGAAAAAAGGCGAAATAACTCCTCGCGCCATCGACAGCATCAAGCAGTTTACCGGCTATCAAAAAGTGCGGCTCGAAGGGCGGAAGGTGGTGAAAGACCATCCGTCCGTGCAACTCAACGCTTCGTCTATTGCCAAGGGCTATGCCTGCGACGTTGTTGCCGGGCTGTTTGACGCATACGGAATAACAAACTATATGGTGGAAATCGGGGGCGAAGTGCATGCCCGCGGAGAAAATCCGGCCGGGAAATGCTGGAATATCGAAATCCTGAAGCCCATCGACGATTCCACCGGCACCATCAAGGAACAGCAGGAAGTGATTTGCCTGCATAACCGTTCGCTTGCCACTTCGGGCAATTACCGGAACTTTTATATAAAGGATGGGAAAAAGTACGGTCATACGATTAACCCCTTGACGGGCTATCCCGCCGGAACGATGGAAACCGGTCACTACACTCCCTTGTTGAGCGCCACTGTGCTGTATTCCGATTGCATGACTGCCGACGCTTTCGCTACTGCTTTTATGGCCTTGGGACTGGAGCGTGCTGTCGCCCTTGCCGGGCAATTCCCCGAAATGGATTACTTGTTTATTTATGCTGACGATAAGGGCGAATGGCTGGAGCGGCGCAGCCGCTTTTATAATTTTATGAAGCAATAAGATTGGGCAGTAGCACAATGGCATTATCTCCATATCCCAACCTCATTAAAGGCAAAAGGCAATACCGTCAACCTGAATCAGGAACAGATACGCCGCCCAATGAGGTAATGAGGTAAGCTGTAATATTATATCTGCATTGCTACTGAGGTTGTTTTGTTATTAAAATTAGGTAGAAATGAGGTTTTGCCGGCGCCGCAGTTCTGCGCAAACGCCCCCGGAAAGTTTTCATGCCGTCGCAGTTTCGCGCAAACGTCCCGAAGAAATTTTTTCGTCGTCGCGCGTTCGCGACCAACAAAAATTAACATTTTTACGAAATCGCGCATCCGCGACAATGATTTTAAAACATTTTTTAAACGTCGCGCATTCGCGACCAACAGAAATTAACATTTTCGCGAAATCGCGCATTCGCGACCAACA
>JAIRSN010000092.1 GCA_031255425.1 Dysgonamonadaceae bacterium | reverse complement strand
CAACGACTCATTAGCAAAGGGAAAAAGCCTCAAGTGGCATTAAACAACGTCAAGAATAAACTAATCCGAATAATCGTGGCTCTGGTTAAGAAAAAAGTGTGGTATGATCCAAACACTTATAAATTTTATACCTCACGGCTAAAATCGGAATATACAGAAAAAAATAAATTGTTAATTAATTGTTAAATCAGACAAGACACTTGGATATTAGCATAGAATACGTGGGACTTGTAACTTTATTCGTCTTAGAGGTTCTCAACTACCCATATATGCAAATAAGTTGTGCCCACGCTTCCTGCGCGAGCGTTTACTAACTTATTCCTGCATATATTGAAATTGTTGAGATTTCTAAGACAAGAATAAAAGCTAACGCTTTCTTTAATTAATATGTAAATTTATAAAACCGGTTTCTATGTTTTATTAGAAGAAACCGCACAAAAATAGTGAAAATCTTTTAAATACAAAAACGGCTGAGCCGCCAACCCGCAGGGTTGACTGTGAGTAACCCCGGGTGCAAACCCGGGGCAGAGGAGCCCCCACCCACCCACACACGACCCTGAAAGGGTCGGATACCCCAGCCCAGGGCAATCGCCCTGGGGCGTGTGAGTCGCGTGGGGTGTGGGTATCATCATCCTATACATATATATATAGATTGAAATCCGATGCCGAGCGCGTGGGGTCGGGTAATCCGGGTACAGTTTCCCAGGGCGAGTGCCCTGGGCTGGGTTATCCGACCCTTTCAGGGTCGTGTGGGATGGAGGACGTATTCTACCCAAGGCGTTGCCATTGGGCTGGGTTATTCGACCCCTTCAGGGTCGTATGGGATAGGCGGGGTTCCCTGCCCCGGGTTGACACCCGGGGTTACTCATATTCAACCCTGCGGGTTGGCGGCGCAGCCGCTTTTATAATGCGTTTGCCCTGATAAATAGAAAGATGATGATAATCATCTTTATCCGAAAAACAGGTAACAAGTGAAAACCGCCGCCAACACACCCGCCAAATCCGCTAACAACGAACCCGCTATCGTGTAACGGATGTTCCGGATATTCACGGCGCCGTAGTACACCGCCACCAAATAAAACGTAGTGTCCGTAGAGCCCTGGAAGATGCTTGCCAGACGGCCGGTGAACGAGTCGGCGCCGTAAGTCTGCATGGCGTCCAGCATCATTCCGCGGGCGCCGCTTCCGCTCAACGGCTTCATGACGGCGGTGGGAAAGGCGTCGACCCAGTCGACCGGCCCGCCACAGGCGGATACCAGGCAGGCGATGCCGTCCGTGATAAGCGTCATCGTTCCCGAAGCGCGGAAAAGCGCAATCCCCACCAACATCGCCACTAAGTAGGGGATAAGCAGGACTGCCGTTTTGAATCCGTCCTTGGCGCCTTCGATGAAGGCGTCGTAAACGTTGATCTTTTTCCGTATCCCGGCAACCATGAAAGCAAGGATGACGGCAAACAATAAGCCGTTGGCAAACAGCGAGGAATAAACGGAGACCTGTTCCTGCGAGAGCGATTTCACGCCCCAGACAACGAGCGCGATAAAAGCGGTGATTCCGCCGAAAAAGCCGAGCAATACCCTGTCCCATAGCTTGATTTTCTGCCGGATGCAAACGTAAAGCGTTCCCGCCAGCGTGGCAATCGTGGTGGCGATCAGCAGGGGAACAAATATGTCGGCGGGGTTGGCGGCGCCCATCTGCGCCCGGTAAACCATGATGGTCACCGGAATCAGGGTCAGTCCCGAAGCGTTTAGTACGATAAACATAATCATCGGATTGCTCGCCGTATCCTTGCTGCCGTTCAGTTCCTGCATCTCTTTCATCGCTTTCAGTCCCAAAGGAGTGGCCGCATTGTCCAAGTTGAGCAGGTTGGCAGCGATATTCATAAAAATCGAACCGGTGGCGGGATGTCCGCGCGGGATGTCCGGAAACAGCCGCCCGAAGACGGGAGCGCCCAAGCGTGCCAGGCAATTCACCGTGCCGCCCCGCTCCCCGATCTTCATAAATCCCAGCCAGAGCGATAAGATTCCGGTCAGTCCCAAAGAGATTTCGAAACCGGTTTTGGCGGCAGCAAAAGCAGCGTTCATCATTTCGGAAAAAATGCCCAAATCGCCCGTAAAGAAAACCTTACAAAGCCCTGCGACGAAGGCGACCACGAAAAAGCCGATCCAGATATAATTTAAAACCATGCATTAGATAGTATAAAACGCAAAAATAATATAATTTTGCAACAAAGTTATGATTGAATGGTTAGATAATAATTGGATTGAGGTGACAGGCGTTCTGTTGACGCTTGTCTTTTTATACCTGGAAGTAACCCGCCGGTGGACCATGTGGATTGTCGGTATTATCAGCGGGCTTTTCTATGTCTACATCAATTTCAACGCCGGATTGTACGCCCTCTCCGGGTTGAGGAGCTACGATGTCATCGTCTCCATATACGGCATTTACTGCTGGAAGGTAGCCAGGGCAAACAACCGGGAACTGCCCTTCCGTTTTATTACAAAAAAATTAACCCTGCGGCTTCTCCTCGCCGGAAGCCTTGTTTTCCCGGCGATCGCTTTTATTCTTATTCAGTTCGCCGGCATCGAAAATCCGCTGGCAAGCGCCGGAAGCCTGTATACATTCGTTCTGGATACGCTGATTGCCACGCTGAGCGCCCTTGCGGTTTGGATGGCGGCGAAGAAAATCGTCGAATCGTGGTTTTTGTGGCTGGTAGTCAACCCATGCACCATCGCATTGTACGTTTATATGGAAATGTATCCAAGCGTTTTTTTATACCTGATTTACACGACCTTTTCCATTGTCGGATATAAACAGTGGCGCAAAGCAGCCATTCAACAAACATGAAACCATTCATACAAAACTTCAAAACGGTTGTGTTGGCCGACGGGGAGTTCCCGTTTCATCCGGTTCCGGTGTCCTTTCTACGGCAGGCCGACCGGATTATCTGTTGCGACGGCGCCGCACACAACCTGATTCATTCCGCCGGATTGGAACCCAGTTACATCGTGGGCGACCTGGATAGCGTTTCGGACGCATTGAAAGCGCGTTATGCTTCCGTTTTACTTTACAGTTCGGATCAGGAAACCAACGATTTGACAAAAGCCGTGCAATTCTGCATCGAAAACAAGTGGAACCGGATCACGATTGTGGGAGCGACCGGAAAACGGGAAGACCATACGCTGGGCAATTTATCGCTGTTGGCGGATTACAGCGAAAGCGCCGACGTGCAGTTGTTGACGGACTACGGGGTGTTTCTTTTCCAGTCCGGGACGGCCGTTTACGAGAGCTTTCCCGGGCAACAGGTGTCGGTTTTCGGCCTCTCGCCCGCTACGCTTTTCACCACGCACAACTTAGTTTATCCGGTAAAAAATAAAGCGCTGACGGCCTGGTGGCAGGGAACGCTGAATGAATCGCTGTCGGAACATTTTACCATCGAAATGACGGAAGGAAAAGCGCTGGTGTTCCGGGAATATCCAAACTAAATAACTAATGATGAATGCCGAATTTATTCTTCAAGAACTCCTGTCGGTGGCAAATCCGGAAAAAGCGGAGTTTCTCCAACGGTTTTTCAAGACGGGAAAAGGGCAGTATGCCGAGGGAGATGTTCTGTTGGGGATTGTTGTCCCGCTGACAAGGGATATAGTCAAGAGGTGTCCGGCACTTCCTTTCGACGAGATTCAGATTCTGATTGATTCCGTGTTTCACGAAGCGCGTCTGGCGGGTTTTTTACTGCTGGTAAAGCAGTTCGGGAAAGCCAAGGGCGGGGAACGGAAAGCCATTTTCGACTTTTACCTGAAAAATGCCCGCAAAGCCAACAACTGGGACCTGGTCGATGTGACTTGCCGGGATGTCGTCGGCGCGTATTTGCTGGACAAAGAGGGTAGGGGAGTCCTCTACCGCTTGGCGGACAGCGACAACCTTTGGGAACAGCGGATCGCCATCGTTTCGACGTGGACGTTTATCAAACACCGGCAATTCGGGGATACGCTGGCGATTGCCGGAAAACTGCTGTGCCATCGACACGACCTGATTCACAAGGCTGTCGGGTGGATGTTGCGCGAAGTGGGGAAGAAAGACAAAGCGGTTCTGGTTGCTTTCCTTGAAAAACATCTTCCGGAAATGCCTCGCACGACGCTGCGCTATGCGATCGAGCATTTCACTCCGGAAGAACGGCGGCGTTTTATATTTTAAAGGAGTACGGTGTATCTGCTTGGCTGCGGAGGTGGAGGGACTGCGGATTATCATCATCCTATACTGTATATATAA